>DAOMBL010000430.1:0-3416 GCA_035427325.1 Casimicrobiaceae bacterium | reverse complement strand
AGGGTGGGCGGACGGTGGGGGCGGGGGTGGTGGCGAAGATCATCGAGTGATCGGGAGTCGGTTGACAGTTGCCAGTTGGCAGTGACGGCGCGCGGACGCGCCGCGACTCTCCGCCGGCAATCGACATGGGATTCCTGGACTCGAGCAGCAAGGGCAACGCAACACCGCGCGCGATGCGCGCGGTGGGGCCAAAGGTGAAGCGATGCAAAATCAACGTATCCGCATCCGTCTCAAGGCGTTCGATTACAAGCTGATCGACCAGTCGGCGCTCGAGATCGTCGAGACGGCGAAGCGCTCCGGCGCGGTCGTGCGCGGCCCGGTGCCGCTGCCGACGAAGATCGAACGCTTCGACGTGCTGCGCTCGCCGCACGCGAACAAGACCTCGCGCGACCAGTTCGAGATCCGCACCCACCTGCGGCTGATGGACATCATCGACCCGACCGACAAGACGGTCGACCAGTTGATGAAGCTCGACCTGCCGGCGGGCGTGGACGTGGAGATCAAGCTCCAGTAGCGCGCCAACGCAGAATCGAAGGATCGCCGACCAATTGCAGTCGGCACCGGATCGGAGCGATCCGGCCAATACGAACAGAGAGGTAGCACATGTCGCTGGGACTCGTAGGACGCAAGGTCGGGATGACCCGCGTGTTCGCGGAGGACGGCACCGCCGTTCCCGTGACCGTGCTGGACGTCGGCGGCAACCGCGTCACGCAGATCAAGAGCCGGGAGACCGACGGCTACGTTGCCGTTCAGGTCGCCTGGGGGAAGCGCCGCCCGTCGCGCGTCGCGAAGCCGCTCGCCGGCCACGTCGCGAAGGCCGGCGTGGAAGCGGGCGAGGTGCTGCGGGAGTTTCCCGTCAGCGCGGAGGTCGCCTCGCAGCTCAAGCCGGGCGATGTCGTCGGCGCGGACACGTTCTCGGCGGGGCAGCTCGTCGACGTCACCGGAACGACGAAGGGCCGCGGCTTCTCGGGCGTGATCCGACGCCACAACTTCAGCTCGAACCGCGCCTCGCACGGCAACTCGGTGTCGCACAACACGCCGGGCTCGATCAGCATGGCGCAGGATCCGGGCCGCGTGTTCCCCGGCAAGCGCATGGCGGGGCAGTATGGCAACGCCACGCGCACCGTGCAGACGCTGCCGGTGGTGCGCGTCGACAAGGAGCGCGGCCTGCTGCTCGTCCGGGGCTCGGTCCCGGGCGCGGACGGCGGCGCGGTGATCGTGCGTCCCTCGGTGAAGACGCCGGCGAAGAAGGGGGCGTGACGATGGATCTCAAGCTCATCCACCAGGACGGCCAGGCGCCCACGACGGTCGCCGCCTCCGACGAACTGTTCGGCCGCGCCTACAACGAGGCGCTGATCCACCAGGTCGTGACCGCCTACCGGGCGAACGGACGGCAGGGCACGCGCGCGCAGAAGTCGCGCGGCCAGGTCAACAAGTCGCACAAGAAGCCGTGGAAGCAGAAGGGCACCGGTCGCGCGCGCGCGGGACAGGCGAACAGCCCGCTGTGGCGCGGCGGCGGCCGGATCTTCCCGAACCTGCCGGACGAGAACTTCGAGCAGAAGGTCAACCGCAAGATGTACCGAGCCGGGATCGCGTCGATCCTGTCGCAGCTCGTCCGCGAGGAGCGGCTGAAGGTGATCGACGCGATCGTCGCCGATTCCCCGAAGACGCGTGCGTTCGCGAAGAAGGTGAAGGCCCTGGGCCTCGAGGGCACGGTGCTGATGGTGACCGACCGGCTCGACGAGAACGTGTTCCTCGCCTCCCGCAACCTGCCCGACGTGCTGGTGCTGGAGGCGCGCGAGGTGGATCCCGTGAGCCTCGTCCGTTTCAACCACGTGCTGCTCACGAAGGCGGCCGTCGGACAGTTCGAGGAGATGCTCGGATGAACGCGCCCCGCACCAACGCCCCCACGAAGTTCGCGCAGGAGCGGCTGATGACCGTGCTGCTCGCCCCGATCATCTCGGAGAAGGCGACGATGCTCGCGGACAAGCACGAGCAGGTCGTCTTCCGCGTCGCGCAGGACGCGACGAAGCCCGAGGTGAAGGCCGCCGTCGAGCTGATGTTCAAGGTCCAGGTCGACAGCGTCCAGATCAGCAACGTGCGCGGCAAGGAGAAGCGCTTCGGGCGCTTCGTCGGTCGCCGCCGCCACTGGAAGAAGGCGTACGTGTGCCTGAAGGCCGGGCAGGAAATCAACTTCGCGCAGGAGGCCTGAGATGGCACTCGTCAAGGTCAAGCCGACCTCCGCCGGGCGCCGTGCGCTCGTCAAGGTCGTCAATCCGGCCGTGCACAAGGGCCGGGCGTTCGACGCGCTCACCGAGTCGCAGAAGCGCGGCTCGGGACGCAACAACCACGGCCATATCACGACCCGGCACAAGGGCGGCGGCCACAAGCACCACTACCGGATCATCGACTTCCGCCGCGACAAGGACGGCATCCCGGCGAAGGTCGAGCGGCTCGAGTACGATCCGAACCGCAGCGCGCTGATCGCGCTCCTCTGCTACAGGGACGGCGAGCGGCGCTACATCATCGCGCCGCGCGGCGTCGCGGTCGGCACCGAGCTCCTCTCGGGGGGCGAAGCCGGCATCAAGCCGGGCAACGCGCTGCCGCTGCGGAACATCCCGGTCGGCACGACGGTGCACTGCGTGGAACTGCAGCCGGGACGCGGAGCGCAGCTCGCGCGCTCGGCCGGCGCGGCGGTGCAGGTGCTCGCGCGCGAAGGGATCCACGCGCAGCTCCGGCTGCGCTCGGGCGAGATCCGCAAGGTCCACGTCGACTGCCGCGCGACCATCGGCGAGGTCGGGAACGAGGAGCACAGCCTGCGTTCGATCGGCAAGGCCGGCGCGAACCGCTGGCGCGGCATCCGTCCGACGGTGCGCGGCATCTCGATGAACCCGGTCGACCACCCGATGGGCGGCCGCACCAACGGCGGCGGCGGATGGCACCACCCCGTCTCGCCGTGGGGCACGCCGGCGAAGGGCTACAAGACGCGCAAGAACAAGCGCACGGACGGCATGATCGTCCGCCGCCGGCACGCGACGAAGGGATAAGCGATGGCACGTTCGATCAAGAAGGGACCGTTCGTCGACCTGCACCTGCAAGCGAAGGTGGAGGCCGCGCGCGCGACCAACGACAAGAAGCCGATCAAGACCTGGTCGCGCCGCTCGACCGTCACGCCGGATTTCGTCGGCCTGACGATCGCCGTGCACAATGGCAAGCAGCACATCCCGGTCTACGTGTCCGAGAACATGGTCGGCCACAAGCTCGGCGAGTTCGCGATGACGCGCACCTTCAAGGGACACTCGTCCGACAAGAAGGTCGCGACGCCGGCGAAGCCGCCGGCGAAGAAGAAGTGAGGAACGCGATGGAAACCCAAGCCACGCTGCGCGGCGTCCGCCTGTCGGCCCAGAAGGGCCGGC
>DAOMBL010000429.1:0-3445 GCA_035427325.1 Casimicrobiaceae bacterium | reverse complement strand
TCGTTGTGCGGCGCCTCGCCGATCCGATCGGCGAAGCCGACGACGGAGACGCTGGTGTAGTTGCGATCCTTGAGCGATGCGGCGAACGCGTCGAGCTTCGGCAGGTCGTCGGCGTGGATCGCCGAACGATCGAAGTCGAAATAGACCGTCGCGGTGAGCGGAGGCGGGGGTGGCGGAGGCGCGACGGGCGCCGGCGTCGGACCGGCGGCAACAGCAGGCTCGGAGGTCGCGGCGGGCGCGGGCGCCGCCGGCGCAGGAGCCGGCGTCGAGGCGACGAGCGCCTTCGCGGTGTCGACGCCCGTCGTGCTCGCGGGCCGTTCACGCGGCCAGAACCACCAGAGCAGCGCGATCAGGATCGCAACGGCGATGCCAACGGGCAGTGGCTTCATCGTGTCCTCCCCTCATGGCCGATGGAAGGTCGCGCCCCCCGCTCACGGGCGGGACGCAGCCGACGACAGATGCCTCGGGACCCGACGGTGCGACGTGCGCCGGACGGTGCGCTCGTGCGCGCGGACCGCGCCGTCCCCTGGCGGCGCGGCGCGGATCGCAACCGTTGCGTTCCGCGTCGAGGCGTCCATCGTAGGCTCGGCCCGATCGCCACCGCAAGGGAATTTTCGACGCGGGAGATCGCCCCCCGCCGGACGGTCAGCGCCGCGCGATCCGACCGACGAGTCGCGTGAGCATCCCCGCGCTGCCCAGCGCGACGCCCGCCGCCGTCACGAAGAGCATCGCGACGAACGCTGCCTCGAACGTGGCGCCGCCCGCCTTTGCGAAGGCGTTGGCGAGCATGCCCCCCATCAGCGCACCGTAGACCCGGTAGCGCCAGGACATGAATCCGCCGACACCGGCGAGGATCCCGGCCAGCAGGATCACCGCAACGGCCGGTCCGAAACCTCCGACCCGTCGCCAGAAGGCGACGGCATGATCCAGCCATTCCGCAGCGTCGGTCATGGCGTGTCCCGATCGCGGATGCCGAGGGCCCTCCGAACTGCGTCAGCCGAAATCGCCGCCGCCTCGGCCTCCGCGCGCGCGGCACGCTTCGGCGCGAGGATCTTGTGCGCAACACCGACGATCGTCGCGACGAGGAGCGCGCTTCCGGTCAGCAGGATCATGACCGGCCAGGTGACGAGGAGTCCGCCGACCACGAGCACGAAGAACGCGACCTCGGCCATCCAGGTCGCCGACGCGAACGCCGCGATCACGTAGCAGACGAGGAACGCGCCCAGCGCCACGACGGCGACCTCGGCGCTGCTCCAGCCCGCGATGAACGACGCCCCGCCGTCCGGCGGAAGGGTGACCGCACTCATCGGTCGAACCTACGCTTCATGATCGCCCTGCGTCAATCGGACCGGGTTTCCGCGTGCGCGAGCATCGGGCACAATCGCTGCGCCGGGATCCCCGTATGAGCCGCCTGCGCGTCCAGTCGTTCTCGATCTCGCTCGACGGCTACGGCGCCGGGCCGGACCAGAGCCTCGAGCATCCGCTCGGCGTGCGCGGCGGCGAGATCATGGCGTGGTTCTTCCCGACCCGCATGTTCAACGCGAAGCTCGGCGCGGGCGATGGCAGCGGAGAAACCGGCGTCGACAACGCCATGGCCGAGCGCGGCTTCGAGAACGTCGGCGCGTGGATTCTCGGGCGCAACATGTTCGGGCCGGTCCGCGGTCCCTGGCCGAACGACGACGGGAAAGGCTGGGGGGGCGAGGAGCCTGTGTACCGCGGTCCGGTGTTCGTGCTGACCCACCACGCGCGCTCGTCATTGCCGATGAAGGGCGGGACGACGTTCCATTTCGTCACCGGCGGCATCCACGAGGCGCTCGAGCGCGCACGCGCGGCGGCGGGCGGGCTCGATGTGCGGCTGGGTGGCGGCGTGGCGAGCGTCCGCGCGTATTTGCGCGAACGCCTGGTCGACGAACTCCATCTCGCGGTGAGTCCTGTGCTCCTCGGACGGGGCGAATCCCTGTTCGCGGGCCTCGACCTCGACGCGCTCGGCTACCGCGGCGCCGAAGCCGTCGCGGGCGAGCGCGCCACGCACGTCTTCATCCGTCGCAAGGACGGCGGCGCCTGACTCGCCGCGTTCCCGGAGTTTCCATGCCCTCCAATGCACGCCTCTACCTGCTGCTCGTCGCCACCACGTTCGCGCTGGCGGGAGGCCTCGCGCATGCGGGACTGCAAGAGGGCCTCGACGCCCTGCGCGCCCGCGACTACGCGCGCGCCGCGAAGGAACTCGAACCGCTCGCGAATGCAGGCAATCCCGAGGCGCAGTACCGGATCGGGCGCATGCAGGAATTCGGCGCCGGCTACCCGAAGGATGTCAAGCAGGCGATCGCCTGGTACCGCAAGGCCGCCGCACAGGGTCACGTCGGGGCGATGGAGCAACTGGGCGAGATCTACGCGCTCGGCGAGGGCGCGCCGCAGGACGATGCGGAAGCCGCACGCTGGTTTCGCAAGGCGGCCGATGCGGGCAACGCGGCGGCCCAATACAACCTCGGCCTCGCGTATGCGAAGGGCGCCGGCGTCAAGGCGGACATCCCGTCGGCGATCGCCTGGTTCCGCAAGTCCGCCGCGCAGGGCCAGGCCGCCGCGCTCGCGAAACTCGGCATCGCGTACTCCGAGGGCACCGGCGTCGCGAAGGACCCGGTACTCGCCTACGCGAACTTCGCGCTCGCCTCGCGCACCAACGATCCTTCGTTCATCGCGCAGCGCGACGCGGCGGCAGCGTTGCTCAACCCCGCGCAGCGCAAGGCGGCGGATGCCGCGGTCGACGCCTGGAAGCTCGGCGAGCCGGGCGTCACGAAGGTCGCGTCCGCGTCCGGAGGCGCGGGACCGGCCCCGAAAGCGGCGCCCGAGCGCTGCAGCGCGACCGGATCGATGGGCGGCGAGCGCTTCACCCTCTCCCACTGCGCGATCTCGCTGATGCAGGACGCGCACAGCGTCGCGATCTGGTTCAACGACGACCCGATCACGCCGCAGGAGGTGGCCGAGTTCCAGCTCTCGTCCTATGCCGGCGACCGCAAGGGCGGCAAGCCGCGCACGCGCCTCATCGCGATGCTCTGTCCCGGCGGCGGTTCGGCGGAAGCCTCGCCTTCGCGCGTCAAGGCGATCGACGTCAACACCAACCACGCGAAGTCGGCGCTCGCCGGCATCCAGAACGTCTTCGAAGCGCCGAAGGATTTCCGCGTCGAGAAGCTCGCGGGCAAGCTGGAGCCGGGCGGGAGGCTCGCGGGGCGCATCGTCGCCGCGCACGGGAGCACCTCGTTCACGCTCGACTTCGACCTCGACCTGCCGCAAAAGGACGCGGCGGCAGGAATGTCCTGCAAGTGATCGCGCGTCGCGACGTGGGCCGGCCTTGTGGGTCGGCCTTCAGGCCGACGCTTTTCCGTCGCATCGGCGCGAACCCCGTCGGGCTGAAGCCCGACCCACAGCATGGTGCGGCAGCCTGTCGGGC
>DAOMBL010000428.1:0-3460 GCA_035427325.1 Casimicrobiaceae bacterium | reverse complement strand
AGGTAGGCCAGGCCGCCGACGTGGTCGAGCTTGCCCGCGGAGGCGAGCGACTCCGCGAGCGTGACCGCGTCGGCCGGCCGGCCTTCTCCGATCAGCCGGGCGGCGTGGTCGTAGATGATCCGGTGCGCGTCGCTGTAGAAATCGGCCGCCGACAGCACGTCGCCGATCTTGTCGGCCGCCTCGTTGTCGAGCAGCAGCGCGCCCAGCACCGACTGCTCCGCCTCCAGCGAGTGAGGCGGCAGGCGGAGCGGATCGACGTCGTTGCGGTCGGGCATCGCGGAGCGGGCCGGGGATGGAGCGATTCTACCGCCGCACGGCGCCGTGGCAGTCGCGGTAACGGAGCGCGCTGCCGCAGGGACAGGGGTCGTTGCGGCCGGCGGCGAACGGGCGTGCGGCGATCGCGTCGAGCCGCCTCGCCTCCGCCCGCGAGGCAACATGGAGCCGCGCCAGATGCTCGCGCGACCAGGCCGCCGCGATGCCGCCGGGCAGCTCGATCGGCTCGCGCAGGTGGACCCAGGCGCCGCGCCCGGTCGCAAGGGTTGCCCGGTGCTTCGCGGCGAAGCGTCGCTGATAGAGCGCACGCGCCGGATCGATCCTCCCGGCCGAGCGATGGACGAGCGGGATGTCGAGCGCCACGCCGAGCGCGTGCGAGGCCCGGTGCGCGCGGTAGGTGAAATCGGCATCGTAGCCGTGCCACGCGTCGAACGTGTCGGCGTCGAACCCCACCTTGGCCGCCACTTCGCGCCGCACGGCGACGAACACGCCGTCCATCGATTCGATGCCTGCGACCGCGTCCTCCCCTTCGCGCACGTCCGCCCCGTAGAAACAGAATCGGGCACCGCCGCCCGCGTCGTGGGCGATCGCGCCCTGCGCGTGCTCGATGCCCGCCTCCGACCAATCCATGCCGACGCAGCGACGCGTTCCCGCGACGCCGACCAGATCGAAGCGCGCGAGGTGGCGCGCGAGGCGGCCCGGCAGACCGGGGGCGTGGAGCGCGATGTCGTCGTGGCAGAACACGACCGGATCGCCGCGCGAGCGCGCGAGGCCGCGCGCCCAGCCCTCGCAGAGCGAGCGGGCATCGTGGATGCCCACGACCTCGAAGGGTGCGCCGCCTGCGGCGGCCGCGACGCTCGCGGAGACCGCCGCGAACTTCGCGTCGTCGATGCTGCAGATGACGAACGAGATCATCGCGCGACCCTCGCACCGATCACCCGAACGGCGAAGGCCTCCCGGGGGAGGCCTTCGCACCGTATCGGCAGGCGGCGCGGGCGAAGGCGCCCGCCCGGGAGGCGACCTGCCGCGCGTCGCCGTTCGGACGGATCAGCCGACCGTCGTGTCCCCGAGCACGCCCACCGTGATGTGCACGAGCACGTCGGTGTGCAGCTGGACGGTAACCGGGTGGTCGCCGACCTGCTTCAGGGGACCCGCGGGCAACAGGGTCGCCGACATCGCGACCGCGATGTCGTGCTCCTTCAGCGCTCCGACGATGTCGACGGTGCCGACCGAGCCGAACAGGCGGCCGTCCACGCCGGCCTTCTGCGTGATCTGGACGGTGAGACCCTCGAGCTTCGTCGCCGTGGCCTGCGCCGCCGCCAGCTTCTCGGCCGCCGCGCGTTCGAGTTCCGCACGCTTCTCTTCGAGGAGCTTCACGTTCTCCGGTGTCGCCCGCTTCGCCTTGCCCTGCGGGATCAGGAAGTTGCGCGCGAAGCCGTCCTTGACCTTGACGACGTCGCCCAGGTTGCCGACGTTGGCGACCTTCTCGAGCAGGATGATCTGCATGGTCGTCTCCGGTCAGTGGCGGTCGGTGTACGGGAGGAGCGCGAGGAACTGCGCGCGCTTGATCGCCGTGCCGAGCTGGCGCTGGTAGCGGGCCTTCGTGCCCGTCACGCGCGCCGGCATGATCTTGCCGTTCTCCTGCACGAAGTCCTTGAGGACGTCGATGTCCTTGTAGTCGATCTGCACCACCTTCTCGGCGGTGAAGCGACAGAACTTCTTGCGCTTGAACAGCGCATTGCCGCGGTCGCGGCGCTTGGCCTTGTTCTTGTCCTTGCCTTTACCCTTGATCGGACGGGGCATGATCGGTTCCTCGTGTTCTACGGTTCAATCGTGTTCGTGTGGATCCGGCAGCAGCTCGACGCGGTCGATGTGCAGGGCGAGCGTGACGCCGGTTCGCCAGCGGCGGGCGACGAAGCCTTCGCAGCGCACCGCGCTTCCGATGGGCAGTCTCGCGATCGACTCGGCGACTCCGCCGAACGCCACCGCCGCGATCTCGCAGGACACCTGCCGCCTCCCGCCCGCCTCCGGCTGCTCGGAGCGGTGCTCGAGCACCGCATCGATCGCCGCGAGTCCCGCGGGGGTGTGGCGGAGAGCGTCGCGCGTCGCGATCCGGGCGTCGATCGCGAGCCGGTTCAGCGGCGCGCGAGCGTGCGGCCCGGTCACGCCGCGGCCGGGGCCTCCGACGCCGCGGCGCGCTCGCCGCGCTCGGCCGGCTTGTCGGTCAGCGACCGCGACTTCTCGTCCTTCATCATCGGCGACGGGGCCACGACGGCCGACTTCATCGCGACGATCAGGTGGCGAAGCACCGCGTCGTTGAACTTGAACGCGTGCTCGAGTTCGCCGAGCGTCTCGCGGTCGCATTCGACGTTCATCAGCACGTAGTGCGCCTTGTGCAATTTCTGGATCGGGTAGGCCATCTGGCGCCGTCCCCAGTCCTCGAGGCGATGGACGCGGCCTCCGCGGGCGGTCAGCATCGTGCGGTAGCGCTCGACCATCGCGGGCACCTGCTCGCTCTGGTCGGGATGCACGATGAAGACGATTTCGTAGTGACGCATGCAGGAATCTCCTTGAGGGCCGGGCAGCGCTTGAAGCCCCGCCCCGGTCGCTCGACCGGTCCGGGGGCCACCCGTGGATCGGCCTCCCCGCCTGCGGCGGGTGAGGCAAGGAAGCCCAGTAGTATAACCCGGATTCCGGTGCCGGATCAACGACCTGGGATCGGCGTCGTCCCGGCGTCCGACGGATCGAGGGCGCGGGTGATCGCGGCGGCGGCCTCGACGACCCCGGTCCGGATCGCCCGCAACCGCAGCGCTCCCTGGCTCGCGTGCACGTAGACCGCGACCAGCGCCGCCGCCGGCTCGCGTCCCGGCGAACCGACCAGGGCCGCCGTCGCGCCGACGCCTTCGACGCCTTCACCGTGGCCCGCGTGGTCCGTGACGCCGGCGAGCGAGACGAGATCGCGCGCGAGGCGCGAGCGCGACGTGACGGTGCGGCCGGTCACCTTCGCCAGCGGCCCGGCCAGCACGGCGCGACGAACGGCTTCCGGCGCGTGCGCCAGCAACAGGCGCTGCGACACCCCCACGTGGAGCGGCAGCCGGTTGCCCAGGCGCGACGCGATGCAGGCCTCGCGCCGCGGAATCGCGACGGCGAGGGTCACCGCCTCCAGGCCCTCGCGCACGACGAGCTT
>DAOMBL010000427.1:0-3467 GCA_035427325.1 Casimicrobiaceae bacterium | reverse complement strand
CAAGAGACGCTCCCCGGCGCTCGACGCGCCGCCCCGGGAATCGCCGGCACGACTGCCCTCTGACTTCTGTCCTCTGTCTCCTGGGTTGGGCTTCAGTCCGCCGCCTTCAGCTCCTCGATCACGCGCCGCGCAACGTCCGGATCGGTGAGGAGTGCGTTGTGGCCGACGCCGCTGACCTCGATGTTGCGGCCACCATCGATCCGCGCGGAGACCTGCGGCGCGACCATCGAATCGTGCCACGACCACAGCGACACGAACGGCGGTGACTCCCCGCGCGACGGCATCGGCAGCGCGGCGAGCCACGCGTTGCCCGGCCGCAACTGCGCGAGCGACGCCCCCGGAAACATCCACGCGTGGACGCTGCCCGAGTGCGGCGTGCCGATCGTGATGACCTTCCGCACCTTCGCAGTGCCGTAGCGACGCAGGTAGGCGCGCGCGACCAGCCCGCCCATGCTGTGCGCGACGATCGCGACCTGGCTCGCGCCGGTCTCCGCGAGGATCTCGTCGATCTTCCTCGCAGCCTGCCCGGCGAAGAGGTCGATCGACGCGAGCGGGGGGCCGTAGGAGAGGGTGTACAGCGGGCCGACGCCCGCCTCCGACAGGCGCCGCTTCATCGACCGCCACACCCCCGCGTTGCACAGGACGCCGTGGAGCAGCAGCACCGGACGGCGTGCAGCCGCAGGCGGCGGATCGCGACCGATTCGGCGGTAGGCGAGGAGGCGCGGCATCGCGCCGGCGAGCGCCAGATACTCGCGAACGAACAGGCGCCACGAGGCTCGGGCACCCAGTCGCCGGTCCGCCGGCCGCGGGGAGCGGCGTGCCCACGCGATCGCGAAGTACACCGCGGTCAGCACGAACACGATCGCGAAATAGACGAACGGCGCCGCGACGATCCACGGCCAGAGGGCTCCCCCGCCGGCGACGTGCCGCATGGCGACGACGACGTATCCGGCGACCAGCAGGCCGTTGCTGATCCACAGCGCGATCGCGGTCCACATCGTGCGATCCGGCCCCGCGCGTCAGTCGCGTCGCCGCGCGTCGGCGCCCGCCGGTCCGATGCCGTGCACGCGCGGTCCTCGCGAAATCGTCGCGCCCCCGCGCGCCTCATCGGCCCGGCGGTGCGCCCCGCCGGGCCTTCCAGTCGCGAAGCGCGGGAATCGTCCCCGCGAGATCGGAAATCAGCGCCACGCCGGCGAGCGTCCTGCGCACGCGGCGCGTCAACTCGCCGCCCGCCCAGATCGCCACCTGGGCCGGCAAGTGCGCGCGCAGCGTCTCGAGTCCATCGATGGCGACGCGCAGCGGATACGCGGCCGAGAACGAGAGCGCGACGATGTCCGCGCGGTGCGCGAGCGCGGCGCGCCGGACATCCTCGACCGGCGTCTGCGTGCCGAGCGAGATGCAGTGCGCTCCCTCGGGCGCGAGCAGCGCCTCGACCATCAGCAGGCCCAGGTGGTGCGTCTCCCTCGGGAACGTCGTCATGAGGACGCGGGGCGATCCCTCCGGCGTGCGCGGGAACGTGTTGATCGCGGTGCGCAGCGCGACGTGCATCGACTCCGTGAACTGGTGCTCCTCGAAGACCTGCAGGTCGCCGCGCATCCACGCGGTGCCGACCGCCCGGGTGAGCGGCGCGACCGTCTCGAGCACGAACGGCTGCAGGCCCTGGCGCATCACGCGCTGCGCGAGCAGGTGCTGCAGCGCGGATGCGTCGTGCGCCCGCACGAGCGCGAGCACGTCGCGCACCAGTTCCGGAACCGCTCCGGCACCGCCGTCGCTCGCACGCTCGCCCGCCAGCGCGTGGAGCGCGTCGAGCGACTGGTGGACGACCTTCCCCGGTCGAATGCCCACGTCCATCAGGCGCTTGATCGCGCGGAGCTTCGATACCTCGGATGGCGAGTACAGGCGCTCGCCGCCGGCGTCGCGCGCCGGCCGCGGAAACCCGTACCGACGCTCCCACACGCGCAGCAGGTCCTTCGACAGGCCGGTCTCCCGCTCGACGGCGCCGCGGTTGATGCCCGGAGAAGGAGAGGAAACGAGGGACGGCGTCATGGTCGCGGACGAGTGCGGTGCTTGACACTCTCCCGACCGGATTCTACTGTGGACGACGACCGAGGAAGGATCGGGCCGTCGTGAGTCTTCGCGCAATGCCCGGGGCGACCTGCTTTCGCGCCTGCGCGGTCGCGCTGGCCGCGGCTGCCGTCTCGACCTGGGCGCTTCCCGCGCACGCCGCGGGAACGTCGGGCTGTCCCGCCGTGCTCGATCACAGCTACCAGCGGCTGCAGGGCGGAGCCTCGCAGTCGCTGTGCGACTTTCGCGGCAAGGTCGTGCTGGTGGTCAACACCGCGAGCTACTGCGGCTACACCTACCAGTACGAGGGGCTCGAAGCGCTGTACCGGAAGTACCGCTCCCGCGGGCTCGTCGTCGTCGGCTTCCCGTCGAACGATTTCGGCAACCAGGAACCCGGCACCAACCGGGAGATCGCCGAGTTCTGCCGATCCACCTACGGTGTCGAGTTCCCGATGTTCGAGAAGTCCTCGGTGAAGGGCGTGGCGACCAACCCGATCTTCGACGACCTCGCGGCGCGGACCGGGGAACGCCCGAAATGGAACTTCCACAAGTACCTGATCGACCGCCGCGGAACCACCGTGCGCAGCTTCGGGAGCAGCGTCGAGCCCGGGAACCCCGAGTTCGTGAAGCTGATCGAGACCTGGCTCGCCGAGCCCGTTCCCGGAAGCTGACGGTTCGCCGCGACCACCGGTCCGGCGGCGCGATCGATCAGGGACGGTACGGTGCGCCGGCGTCCGGTTTCGCCGGAGCGATCGGGACGCGCGAAGGCATGGACCCGTCGTCGTGGCGCGCCCTGCGGTCTGCGACGACCGCGCTCGCGAGGTGGTTGCGCGCCGCGAGTTCGCGCGCCGCCGTCACGGTCTCGAACGCGTCGTCGCCCGGTTCGCGAAGATGGGGCATCGCTCGTGTGCGCCGGATTCCGGTCGAACCGGATCCGGCACCCTCTCGAGGTGGGTCAGTTCACGCGCGTGGCGCGTTCGAGCGGCTCGTAGCGCACGAGCACCGTCTCGACGGAGGGCTTCGCCTTCGCCGACACCGTCGCCTGTTCAGCGTGCATCGGCACCAGCGTGGCGGCGGACAGCGTCGCGAGCGAGAGCGCCACCGCGAGGGTCGCGAGGGCGGCGCGTTCGAACTTCGTGGTCGGGGAGTACATGGCAGGCTCCGGGTCGGGTGAGGTCTTGCGTGGTGCGTGTTGTTGTCGTGTCCGTCTCTTGGATGCGGAGTCTGGGCAATCCGGATTCAGGGCGCGAGGGGAACGCGACGTACCGCCCGAAGGGCCGGACGAGGCGCGGGATGGGTCGATGGTTGTGGGGGCCGCCGGGCTGAAGCCCAAGCCAGGAGACAGGGCACAGAAGTCAGAGGACAGTCGCGCCGGCGATTCCCGGGGCGGCGCATCGAGCGCC
>DAOMBL010000426.1:0-3471 GCA_035427325.1 Casimicrobiaceae bacterium | reverse complement strand
GCCGGACCTCGACGCCCGGGACCGCCGCGGAGGGGGCTCGATCGGTCAGGAAGAGCGCGCGACCGAAGCGCACGCGCTCGCAGCAGCGCGCGAGGGCGCGGGCCGCGAGTTCATGGTTCAGCGTGTCGGCGCAGACGAGCGTGACCGACGGCAGCTCGAGCATCGGTCAGGCTCCCGCCCCGGACGCGATGGTCGCGCGCGGCGCAGTGAACGCGCCCTGCATGGCCACGACCATCCAGGCGCAGACGACCGGTGCCGCCACCAACACCGCGCGGTTGAGGCCCAGGCCGTCCGCGCCCCAGGCGCGCAACCCGGGGAACGCGGCGAGGAGCGCGATCCATCCCGCGCAGGCCGCGACCACGAGCGTGAGCGGCCCGAGGTCCGGCGAGAGCAACCGCCTCCACGCGAATGCGATCGTGCCGGCGACACCGAGCGCCAGCAGGTGCCAGTTGGCGAGCAGGAGGCCGTCGGTGCCGAGCGCGGCGAACGCCGGGTCGAACGCGAGCGACACCGGGCCGATCGCGACGTCGGTGAACCGCGCCGCCACCGCAATGACCGCGGCGACCGCGGCGACGATGCCGATGGCGAAGCGGCGCGTCCACGCCGGCCCCAGCGCCGCGGCGGCGAAGCCCGGCAGGGCAACCGCGATCCACGCCCAGCCGGAGGTCTTCATCGACGCGACCGCGGCGAGCGCGGCGATCGCCGCGACGACGTCGACGAGCGCGCGTGTGCGCACCGCGCGCAGTCCCGCGAGCGCGCCGAGCGCGAATGCCCCCGCCATCGGCAGGTCCGCGTAGCCGGCGAGCGCCACCTGCGTGCCCATCAACGGCATCGAACCGGCGAACCACGCGGCGGCGAGCGAGGGCAGCGGCGCGACGCCCCGCCTGCGCGTCTCCCCGTGCACGACCAGCATCATCGCGACGAACGCGAACCACCAGGGCAGCGTCACGCGCGCGTCGTCGAAACGGCCCATGGCCGCGGCGATCCACGCCTGCAGGAGCGGCAGCGTCGCGCTCTGCCCGGGCGCCGCGTCGAACCAGAGGCCCGCGGTCGCGCTCGCCCAGGCCGCCTCGTCGCCGAAGGGCACGATCGTGCGCGCGGCGAAGTAGACCTTCGCCTTCGTTGCCCACGCCGACCACGCGTCCCACGGATAGATCGGCCTCGACGCCACCTCGACGAGCAGCATGGCGGCGCGCAGCGCGAGCCACGCGAGGAGCACGAACCAGGCGAGGCGCGCGGCGCGGCCGAGGTCGCGCGCCATCGCTCCGTCGCGCGCCGCTCGAAGGCCGTCCCCCCAGCCCTCGCCGTTGCGCCGCCACGCGACGAAGCCGGCCGCCGCGACGATCGCGAGACCCGGCACGCCGATCGACACCAGGCCGAACGGGATGCCCGCGATCGCGTTTGCGCGCATGACGAGCGTCAGCGCGTACGAGCCGACGATCCACGCCGCGCCCGCGAGCCACGGCACGATGCCGGGTTCGCGCCACGCGCGGCCTTCGGCGACGCACGCCACGAGCAGCGCGTCGCCGATCGCGTACGGCAGCAGGAGCGCGAACAGCAGCGCGACGATTTCCATGGCGCGTCAGAGTATCGCGTAGACGGCGCGCGAACCTTCTCCGGCCACGAGCTTCGCGGGGAGATCGACGCCGTTGTCGAAGCGCAGGCGGCCATCGGTCCCGTCGAACCGGACGTGGCCGTCCTGCCAGACGACGAGATAGTCGCCCGTCCGAAGCGCGCCGCGCGGAGGCGCCGCGTCGTTCGCCGGGGACCACATCACGCGATGCGGCAGGAGGTGCCAGGCCGCGCGTCCACGGTAATAGTGCGCGGACGCGAGCACGACGATCCGCTGCGGATCCGCCGGAAGCGCCGCCCGGGCCGTTTCGATGAAGCGATACAGGTCTCCATCCTCGGCCGCATCCGCCCGGCCCGCGGCATCCTTGCCTCCGTAGTGTTCGAGCGTCGCGATGTTCTGGCGCGCGAGGTTCGCGGTCCACCGGACATCGAGCCCCGTCCAGGCGCGGACGAACATGCCCACGGCGATCGACGCGAGCGTGCCGGGCAGCCGTGCTGGCGCGAAACGTCGCGCGAGCGCGAGCGCGGCCAGCCCGAGCAGCGAGGCGATCGCGACGGGAATCGGCAGCGGCAGGTTCTGCGAAGGCGCGCCGCCGGTGACCGAGTTGATCGACGTTCCGTTCCACGGTTCGAAGCGGAACCACTCGCGCGCGCGGTCGCCGACGAGTTGCAGGGCGGTCTGCGGCTTCGCGGTGACGCCGCGGACCCGGATCGTCGCGCCGGGGGCGCGCACCGCGATCGCGAGTCCCGTGATCTTGCGATCCAGTCGCGATCGCAGGAGAGCACGATCGTCTGCACGCGGCCGTCCTCGACGGCGAGCGGACGGTTCTGCACCAGGCGCGGCCGGTAGTCGCTGGTGAACAGCAGGCGCACGTCCGCGCCCGCGGGGACGTCCTCGACGCTCCAGTCGATCGCGGCGAGTTCTCGCGCGCGGAAGTCGCTCGGCGTCGAGACGATCAGCACATCGGCCGCCGGCGCCTGCACCACGAGCGTGTCGCCGTCGCGCTTCGCGGTCCCGCGCGGCACGGACATCTTGGCGATGCCGTAGACCTGCGCCTGGCCGGTCGAGCGGAACGTGCCCTGGTTGATCGAGACATACGCCGCGAGTGCGACGGCGCAGCCCACAACGAAGGCCAGCCCGATCGCGACGAGCGTGATGCCGCGCGGCGGCGCTGCATCGGCGGTCTGCGCCGGTGCGGCCGGTGATGCGGGAGCCGCCGGAGTCGCCTCGTTTTCGGGTGCCGTGCTCCCGGGCGCGTCGCCGACAGCGGCCGCATCCTGAATCGCCGCCGGCAGGTGCTCCGGCGCTGCGCGGCCGTCGGAATCGGCGGCATGCGCCGCGGACGGTGCGGGCTCGGCGGGTTCGGACGGAGGACGAGGCGCGTTCACGGCGATTCGGATGGCGCCTGGCGGCGGCAACCCCAAATTGTAGCGAGAGCGCTCGCGCTGCCCCCGCCGCAGCGATTCGGGCGGGCTGGCGTTTGCCCCTGTGGGTCGGGCTTCAGCCCGACGCTTTTCGCTCCGATGCGGCAGACCCCGTCGGCCTGAAGGCCGACCCACAGGCGCGCTCCCCGGCGCTCGATGCGCCGCCCGGGACTCGCCGGCGCGACTGTCCTCTGATCTCTGGTCCCTGATACCTGATGCCGGCCTGAAGGCCGACCCACGGGAGGGGCGGTTGGGCGGGCTTCGGCCCGACGGGATTGCGGATGCGGATCGGATTTCCGCCCGGCGAGACACGCCAGGCGGTTGCCGGGCTGTTGACCGCCCCGATATTCATGCTACAATCGCGCCTCTTTGCTCCTTTCGGCCGGATTGCTCGATTCGGCCGGTTTCCGAGGGGCCGCTCCTTAACAATTCGCAATCGATAGGTGTGGGTGCCGGCGGGTGCCTGCGGTGGTG
>DAOMBL010000425.1:0-3499 GCA_035427325.1 Casimicrobiaceae bacterium | reverse complement strand
GACGACGCCGCGCTCCTCGTGCAGGCGGCCGACGACCTCGCGGTGCGCGCGCTCGAGGACCTCGACGATATCGCCCTCGGGCCGGCCGCGGCGATCGGTGCCGGTGACGCGGACGCTGACGCGATCGCCGTGCAGCGCCCGGTGCATCGCACGCGCCGGCAGCGCGACGTCGGGCCCGCCGTCGTCGCGGATCAGGAAGCCGTAGCCGTCGGGATGGCCTTCGAGGCGGCCCGCGACGAGGTCGAGCTTCGCCGCGAGGCAGATCTGGCCCTTGCGGTTGACGTGGACGTCGCCGCGCTCGTGCATGCGCGCGATCTCGTCGCCGAGCTTGCTGCGGGCGCGCGGCGCGACGCCCAGGCGCTCGGCGAGTTCGTCGGGCGAGAGCGGTACGCCGGCGTCGGCGAGCGCCGCGAGGACGGCCGCGGACGTCGCGGGCGGGGGGGTGTGCGATTTTGACAACGCGGGGATGTCCTTGTAATATAACGAGTTCAGTTCGTGCGGTCGACCTCGGACGCCCAGATGGCGGAATTGGTAGACGCACCAGTTTCAGGTACTGGCGGGTAACACCGTGGAGGTTCGAGTCCTCTTCTGGGCACCAGTCCCGACCGGCACGAGCGACCGTACCACCGACGCCCGCGCTCGCGGGCGTTTTTTTCCCGGCGGTGCCGGTCAGTCCGCGCGCGCGGCTTCCGCGGCGAGGCGTCCGGCCAGCTCCTGCGGACGCAGCCGGTCGTAGACCTCGAACGGCTGGTGGATCCATGGACTGTCCGGCAGGTACTCGACGTGGAAGTCGGGCCGGAACACCGAGCACGCCTTCCACCAGAGCACCGCGCTCTTCAGTTCCCGGATGTGCGGAAAGCGTTGCGGCAGCGTTTCGACGACCTTCGCGAGCGTGTGGCCGGAGTCGACCATGTCGTCGACGACGAGCACGTGGCTGCCCAGCTTCGGGGCGGTCATCGTCATGTGCTCGGCGATCACCAGGTCGCCGCGCACCGTCCCGCCGTCGGCGGCGTAGGAGTGGGTCGACAGGATCGCGAGCGGCTTCTCGTAGATCCGCGAGAGCACGTCGCCCACGCGCAGGCCCCCGCGCGCGATGCAGATGATCTGGTCGAACGCGTAGTCCGCCTCGTGCACGACGAGCGCGAGCCGCTCGATCAGCGTGTGGTACTGCTGCCAGCTTACGTGGAGGCTCATGCGCGTCGTCCCAAGTACCGGGCCGTCCCGGTGTCCCGCGGTGCCGCGACGCGGCGTCGCTTCGGCGGGCGGTGCATTCTAGCGCGAGTCGGGCGCTCGTTCCGCGGGCTCGGGCGAGGGTGCCGAGCGGGCATGCCGCTGCGCCGGGAGCCGGAGTGCCTCCGCGAATAGTCGCGTGGCGCGTGCCAGGAACGCGGTGTAGGCTGTCCTTTCGCCCGCGTCGGGTCGCGCGCTCCGCGCGCGTTATCGGAGGACCGGTCCATGGCTCGGTATCCGTTCAGGGACGACACGTCGAAGGTCGGTTCGAGCGTGCGGGGGAACCCGTTGCTCGCTCATCGGCAGAAGGTGCTGGCCGGCCGCAAGGCGGCCCACGAGCGCATCGCCCGCGACGAGCGGCGCCAGCTGGCCGGCCTCTTGACGCAGCGTGAGCTTCGATCGCTCGGGAAGATCGCCGCGGCCATCCGCGCCGACCTGCGCGAGCAGACGATCGACGTCGGCGGCGACCTGGTCGCGATCGCGCAGGCGCGCGCCGCGGCGCGCCGCAAGCTCGTCCGCGCGCTCGCACGCGAGGCACCGGCGTTCGCGCGCTGGAGGACGATGCGTCGCGCGCAGATGCGCGCGCACGGCAGGCTCCTCGACGCAGGGGTCGCGGCATCGCCCGGTGGTCGCGGGCACTTCGCTTGGGGCGGCGCGGGGATCCTGCCGGCCGACGATCCGCAGGAATTCGTGCCGCCGTTCTCGACCTGGGACGTGCAGTCGCTCCAATGGGACGACCAGATCATCCGCGACGACTCGTTCGCGCGTCCGGCAATCGGCCACCTCGTGAACAACTTCGACTACGACGACGACCAGGACACGAGCGTCGCCGCGGGCCTCCTGGGCATCCTCATGCCCGCCTACGGCGAATCGCGCGCCTCGTGCGGGGTCGGCTTCACGACGCCGGAGGCCGGACGCCTCGGCATCGGAGGCGTGTTCCGCAACGTCTACTACCGCGCCATGCTGTCCGTCGAGGACAGCTTCGGGTTCTCGTCCGCGGTGACCGGCATCACGGTCGGTTTCTGCTTCACCGTCCTGCGCGGCAACGGCGACGTGATCGAGCTGACCAGCACGCTGCGCCACACGCGCATGGACTCGGACGGCGACGACCGCAGCATCGTCGATGCCGGGATCGACGACCAGACGGACATCTCCGCATCGGAGATCACGACCGAGCGTTTCGAAGCCAACGAAGCGTTGCTCGTGCTCGCGGGGTCGACCGTCACGCTGTCGTCGATGCTCGACGACATGCATTGCCGCGGCAACGCGCTCGCCTGGTGGATGCTGTCGAAGCTCCGCATCGGGATGGTCGACTTCTGACGGTCCGGCACGCCGCGGCGGGACGCCGCGGGTTCTTGGGCGGTCGCCCGCTGCGAGGTCGCGCCCGTACCGCAAGCCGTTCGCGCGCCGCCGACGCGCTTCCTCGTGACGCCGCAGCACGCGGGGCGCCGAGCCGGCATCGGCGCCGCGCCGTGGTTCCGTGCGGCGGGGACGCTCAGTGAAACGGATGATGCCGCAGGATCGTCTCGTCGCGATCCGGCCCGGTCGAGACCATCGCGATCGGAACGCCTGAGAGCGTCTCGATGCGGTCCAGGTAGGCGCGGGCGGCCGCGGGGAGATCCTCCATGCGGCGCGCGCCGACGGTGCTCGCGCTCCAGCCGGGAAGGGTCTCGTAGACCGGCACGCAGCGCGCGACCGCGTCTGCGCCGGTCGGCACGAGTTCGGCCGGAGCGCCGTCGACGGTATATCCGGTGCAGATCCGGATCCCGGGCAGGCCGTCGAGCACGTCGAGCTTGGTGATGCACAGGCCGTCGACGCCGGAGAGCTGTACCGAGCGGCGCAACAGCGGGATGTCGATCCAGCCGCAACGCCGGGGCCGGCCGGTGACCGACCCGAACTCGTTGCCGCGCTTCGCGAGGTGCGCGCCGGTCTCGTCGGCGAGTTCGGTCGGGAACGGGCCGCCGCCCACGCGCGTCGTGTAGGCCTTCACGATGCCGAGCACGTAGTCGATTCCGTGCGGCCCGATGCCGCTGCCCGGCGCGGCCGCGCCCGCGATGCAGTTCGAGCTGGTGACGAACGGATAGGTGCCGTGGTCGATGTCGAGCAGCGCGCCCTGCGCGCCCTCGAAGAGCAGCGACTCGCCCCGCTCACGCGCGGCGTGCAGCATCGCCGCGACGTCGGCGACCATCGGCGCGATCGCCTGCGCGTGCGCGAGCGCCTCGTCGCGCGTGCGTTCGAACGGGACGGGCGCCACCCGATGGTAGTGCTC
>DAOMBL010000424.1:0-3515 GCA_035427325.1 Casimicrobiaceae bacterium | reverse complement strand
CGGCTGTTCGCGCTCTCGAACCTCGCGTCGATGCTCGCGCTCTTGGGCTACCCGTTCCTGCTCGAACCGTGGATCGCGACGCGCACGCAATCCCTTGGTTGGTCGATCGGCTACGCCGCGTTCGCGGTGCTCTGCGCGGCGACCGGATGGGCGAGCCTGCGCCTCGCCCCGCAGGCGGGTGCGCCCGCACCGAACGCCCCGGCCGGCCTCGACGAAGCCCCGCCGACGACCGCGCGCCAGGCCCTGTGGATCGCGCTCTCCGCGACCGGGTCGATCCTGCTGCTCGCCATCTCGAACCACATCACGCAGAACGTCGCCGCGGTCCCGCTGCTGTGGATCGTGCCGCTCTCGCTCTACCTCCTCACATTCATCCTGTGCTTCGACGGCACCGGCTGGTACCGGCGCGATCTCATCGTGTCGATGGTCGCCGCCGTCCTCGGAGTGATGGCGTGGCCGCAGGCCGACCCGGACCTCACGCACGTGCTCGCGATCCAGCTCGGCGTGTTCTGCGCCGGGCTCTTCCTCGCGTGCATGTTCTGCCACGGCGAACTCGTGCGCCTGAAGCCGGCGCCTCGCTGGCTCACGCGCTTCTACCTGACGATCTCGCTCGGCGGCGCGCTCGGCGCGGTCCTGGTCGGGATCGTCGCGCCGCTCGTCCTGCCGGCGTATTTCGAACTCGGCGCCGCGCTCGTCCTGTGCGCTGCGCTCCTGTTGTGGCAGGTCCGGCGCGACCACAAGGTGTTCGGTGCGCTCGCGGTGGTGTCGCTCGCCGTCACCATCGGTTGCGCGGTGTGGTACGTGCGCGAGTTCTACGACCAGACGATCGTCGCGACGCGCAACTTCTACGGCGTGCTCCGCGTGTGGGAGACCGGAAGCGACGCGGACCGCAGGCGCACGCTGATCCACGGCACGATCATGCACGGGACGCAGTACTTCGATCCGCTGCTGCGACGCCAGCCGACCACCTACTACACGGCCACGTCCGGCGTCGGCCGGGCGATCGAGTCGCTGCACCCGCGCCTGGAACCGGTCCGGGTCGGCGTGATCGGGCTAGGCACCGGCACCCTCGCGGCCTGGGGCGCGAAGGGCGACGTCTACCGCTTCTACGAGATCAACCCCTCGGTGATCGAGATCGCGGGACGCGACTTCACCTACCTCGCGGACAGCGAAGCCACGGTCGAGACGGCGCTCGGCGACGCTCGCCTCGTGCTCGAGCGCGAGGCGCCGCAGCAGTTCGACGTCCTCGCGATCGACGCGTTCTCGAGCGATGCGATCCCGGTGCACCTGATCACCTCGGAAGCGCTCGCGATCTACGAACGGCACGTGAAGCCGTCCGGGATCATCGCGTTCCACGTGACCAACCGGTTCCTCGACCTCGCGCCGGTCGTCGAGGCGCTCGCCCATGCGCACGGGCTCGCCGCGGTGCTCGTTTCGGACGACGGCAAGGACACGGGATCGAGCGTGAGCGACTGGGTGCTGCTGTCGAAGGATCCCGCGGCGCTCGAGAAGCCCGCGATCGCGGACGCGGCGAGCGAGATCGCGCCGCGTCGCGACTGGCGACTGTGGACCGACGATTTCAACAACCTGGTGCAGGTGCTCAGGTAGCGCGGACCGGGATCCGCGGCCGCGACGATAGAATGCACGGATGCGACACGGTGAGCCCACCGATCCGGCAGCCGCCGCCGATCCCGCACCCTACCGGGCGCTGCAGCGACCGCCGGGCGCGCACCACGTCGAGGCGCTCGACCAGCGCGCGCTGCCGCACGCGATCGTGCCGGTGCGCATCGGCGATGCCGACGCCGCGGCCGCCGCGATCCGCGACATGTGGATCCGCGGCGCACCGCTGATCGGAGCGGTCGGCGCGTACGGGCTCGCGATGGCGCTCGACCGTGACGCGTCCGACGCCGCGCTCGTGCGCGCGCACGCGATGCTCGACGCGACGCGTCCCACCGCGGTGAACCTCCGCTGGGCGCTCGACCGCGTCCGCCGACGGGTCGAGTCCCTTCCGTCCGGCGCACGGGCCGACGCCGCGTGGCAGGAGGCCGACGCGATCGCGATCGAGGACGTCGCGATCAACCGGCGGATCGGCGAGCACGGGCTGCGACTGATCGAATGCCTCGCCGAGGCCGGCGCGAAACCCGTCAACGTGATGACCCACTGCAATGCGGGAGCGCTGGCCACCTGCGGCTGGGGCACCGCGACGGCCCCGGTGTTCCTCGCGCACGCGCGCGGCCTCGCGGTGCACGTGTGGGTGAGCGAGACGCGCCCGCGCCTGCAGGGCGCCAACCTCACCGCGTGGGAACTCGCGCAGCGCGGCATCCCGCACACGCTCGTCGTCGACGGCGCATGCGCATCGCTGATGCGGCGGCGCGAGGTCGACGTGGTGTTCGTCGGCGCGGACCGCGTGGCGCGCAACGGAGACGTCTGCAACAAGATCGGGACCTACGACAAGGCGCTCGCCGCGAAGGAGAACGGCGTGCCGTTCTACGCGGCGGTGCCGTCGCCGACGCTCGACCCCGCGCTCGGCGACGGCGACGCGATTCCGATCGAAGTGCGCTCGCCCGACGAAGTCCTCGGGGTGCCCGGCCGGAACGAGCGCGGGCAGGACGTGCGCGCGGGAATCGCGCCGCCGGGCACGCCGGCGCGCAATCCGGCGTTCGACGTGACCCCGGCGCGCTACGTCACGGGCGTCGTCACCGAGCGTGGCGTGGCGGTGCCCTCCGAAGCGGGGCTGGCCGCGCTCTTCCCCGAGAGGTTCGCGTGAGCGCGCAAGCGGGCACGGGCCGTGCGCTGCGCGCTCGCGTGATCGCGGCCGCCCTCGGCATGAATGCGTCCGGCATCAACCGGGCGAAGGCGGGCAACGTCAGCGTGCGCTGGCGCACGCGGAACTTCGACGGGTTCCTGATCACGCCGACCGGCGTGCCGTACGACGTGCTCGTCCCTGCCGACATCGTCGCGGTCGGACTGGACGGCCGTGCGAGCGGGCGCCTCGCGCCCTCCTCCGAGTGGCCGTTCCATCGCGACATCTACCGCGCGCGCGCGGATGCGGGAGCCATCGTGCACGCGCACGCGCCGTTCTGCACGACGCTCGCGTGCCTCCGCCGCGGCATCCCGGCGTTCCACTACATGGTGGCGGTCGCGGGCGGCCGCGACATCCGCTGCGCTCCGTACGCGACGTTCGGGACCCAGGCGCTCGCCGACGCGGCGGTTCGGGCGCTCGACGGGCGCCGCGCGTGCCTCCTCGCGAACCACGGCATGATCGCGTTCGCGTCGGACCCGGAACGCGCGCTGCGCCTCGCGGTCGAGGTGGAGTCGCTCGCGGAGACGTACTGGCGCGCGCTGCAGGTCGGCGAGCCGGCGATCCTCGACGACGACGAGATGGATCGCGTGATCGCGGCGTTCGCCGTGTACGGCCAGCCTCGCGACCGATCCCCAGGGCGGCCATGATGGGTCCGCCCGTGGGTCGGCCTTCACGCCTGTGGGTCGGCCTTCAGGCCGACGCATCTCGTGCGGAT
>DAOMBL010000423.1:0-3522 GCA_035427325.1 Casimicrobiaceae bacterium | reverse complement strand
CGAGCCAGTTGCACAAGAGTCCGCGCGCGACGAGCGCGCCCGCGGAAGCGTTCATCTTCGCGGCGGCCACGCTCATCACCAGGGCGTCGGGCGACGACAGCAATCCGCCGCCGCCGCCCAGCACGAACAGCGCGACGAGCACGAGCGCTCCGGCGAGGTTGCCGACCCAGGTCGTCGCCCAGGCGGCGGCGAGTTCGCGCAGGCGTGCGCCCCCGCGCCAGTGTCGCAGCGGCATCAGCATCGCATGGCCGGTGAACAGTTCGCCGCCTGCGATGACGACGAGCGTGAGGGCGATGCCGAACGTCGCACCCATCACGAGCTTGCGGAACGGCGGCGGCACGTCGCTGCCGAGCGTGAAGATCAGCAGGATGCCGATGCCGACGTAGGCGCCGGCGAGCATGCTCGCGACGAAGAACCCGGCGGGCGAGCGCCGCATCGCCGCGGCCTTGGCGTCGGCGACCTTCGTCAGGGTGGCGATCGTTTCGTTGTACATCGCAGGTCCTCGCGAAAGAGGGTCATGCAGGCCACTGCAATCGGCATGCCGCAGCGCGGCATGAGATAAGTCCCTGTTGTTACGCGAGTTATCGCGCACCCTCCCGCAGCGCGGCGCCCCGACTTTGTGCACGGCGCAGGTGCATCGCACCAATGTCGGCCCCGCGTCCGCCGATCCGGGCGCTTCGTCTTCCCGTTTCGCAAGACGGTCGTCCGCGCGTCGATGCAGGCCCTCAGGTTCGCACGGGCATCCGGCGCGTTGACCAGCATGAACGCGCGTCGCGACCGTGGCCGCGGGCACGAAGTCCCTCGCCTCGACGGATCGCGACTCGCGCATCGGTGCGGCTGTCTCCGCGTCGTCGTGATCGCGCTGGATCTCCCGTCGCCGGTCGCGTCGCCCGCGCGTACTCGGGGCGCCTTGCGCCGAACGCGGTCAGAATCGGGAGAGGATTTCCTCGACCACGGCGGCGTTGTCCGCGGCAATCCGCCGGAACGGATCGGACACGCGATCGTCGCGCGCCACGGCGCGCCAGTACGTCGCTGCCAGCGCACCGGCCTCCGACCAGGCGACTTCGCGGCCGGGCTCGGGCAGCGGTGCGGCGAACACGCGCGCCGGCACGTCGCCCGCCACCGGCGCGTAGCCCATCGGGAGCATGTCGTAGACGGGTGCGAGGTCGAGCGTCCCGTCGTCGCGCGGCGTGAACGACAGGTTGCCGAAGTGCATGTCGGTGTTCGCGATGAATCGTCCGAACGCATCGAGCGCGCGCGCGCGGTCGACCGTCGCGGGAAGCACGAAACCCTCGTCCGCGAGCCGCTCGATCGCGCCGACCCAGTGGCCCGCGCCCGGCGGCATGCGCAGGTACTCGGCGTTCATCGCCGCGAGCGACACGGCCGGACGCCGTCCGCGCTCGCCGACGCGGTCGAATCGTTCGACCTCGAGGAACACGCGCGACCCGCCTTCGACGAGTCCGGACTTCGCGGCCGCCCATCCGTGCGCGCGCATCGCTTCCAGCGCGAGATGCTCGCACGCGAGGAGATCGCACCAGCGGCGTGCGCTGGGCGAGATCTCGGCCGGCGAGAATTTCACGAGCGCGTGCACCGCCGACCCGGCGTCACCGACGAAGGCCCCGAACTTGGGCTGCGTGCCCCCGAGGCACGCGCCCGGCATCGCGCCGCCGATCGCCTCGGTCGCGAGCGCGGGGTAGCGGTGCGAACGCTCGCCGCGAGGGATCGGCTCCAGGCCGCGCGCCCGCGATTCGTAGAGTCTCGTCGCCGACGTTTCACCGGTAACGAGGTCGCCCGTCAGGTCCTCGCCCGCGCATGGCAGGGCGACGAGCGTGTCGTCGTCGGTCCAGTCTTCGGGCCGATCGGGGAGGCCGAGGGCCGGATGCCGCCGGGCGAACGAGTGCCCGAGGAAGCCCGCCGGCCGCTGGCCGACGTGGAAGACGGGAAGCCCGCTCGCGATCCCGTTGCCTTGCGCGCCCCTCATCCAGCGCGGGAGCGAGGGCGCGCCGCTGACGCACACGCCTTCGGGCGCGGAGGCCGCGACGACGGCAACGCGCGCGAGCGAGCCGTCTTCGCCGACCCGGGACGGCGGCAGCGGTTGCGCCAGCCCGCGGACGGAACGGGCGGCGGCATAGCGTCGATCGCGCGTCGTGCCGACACGGAGGACCGCATCGCCGGCGCGGGCGAGCAGTCGGGAGAAACTCGCCTGCGACCCGACGCCCACGGCGCGCATCAGCGGCGCTGCGGACACCCACGGCGAGCGCCGAAGCTCGGCAATCAGGGTGGCGACTTCCGCGGTCATCGGCCAGCTCGCCGCATGAATGAATACTTGAGTGAATTTACAGCAATATAGAGCCTATTTGTCAATGACTTCCACAAACCATCGAGTTGGCAGTCGAATGTATATTTCCGTCAGCAGCGCGAGCTGCGTAACTGTCCTTGGTTGATATCGTGGATGAAATATGTACCTGGAATCACGCGCAATACTACATGTTATCAATTGGTTGAGAGCATAGTCCCCGCGAAGCTCGGATGAGTCGCGTGTAGTTCAGTCTTCGCGGGAGGTCACCCGGACCGCGTACCCCCCCGACTTCTCGTCGCGTTCGAGCGCGAGCGCCCCGGCGTCCCGCGCCGCTTCGAGCATCGCGTTGAACGACCGGAATCCGTAGTAACTCTCGGCGAACCCCGGCCGCACGCGCTTCAGCGCCTGTTTCACCATCGACCCCCACACCTTGTCGTCGCCGCCGCGTTCGGAGGCGAGCGCCTCGACGGTGCCGACGATCAGGTCGATCGCTTCCGCGCGCCGCTCGTCGCCGGGCTTCGCGGCGGGCGCCGGCGGGGCCTCTTCCGGCGGCGCGTCGTCCTTCGCCGCCTTCGCCCCGCCCGCGGTCGCCTTCGCAGCGGGCTTGCCGCGCGGCGTCGCCGCCTTCTTCGCCGCGCGCTTCTTCTGCTCGCGCACGAGGTCGTCGTAGTAGATGAACTCGTCGCAGTTCGCGATCAGGAGGTCGGAGGTCGAGTTCTTCACGCCGACGCCGATCACCGTCTTCGCGTTCTCGCGCAGCTTCGAGACGAGCGGCGAGAAGTCCGAGTCGCCGCTGATGATGACGAAGGTGTCGACGTGCTCCTTGGTGTAGCAGAGGTCGAGCGCGTCGACGACCATCCGGATGTCGGCCGAGTTCTTCCCCGACTGGCGCACGTGCGGGATCTCGATCAACTCGAAGCTGGCCTCGTGCATCGGCGCCTTGAACGCCTTGTAGCGCTCCCAGTCGCAGTAGGCCTTCTTGACGACGATCGAGCCCTTGAGCAACAGGCGTTCGAGCACCTTCTTGATGTCGAACTTCTCGTAGTTCGCGTCGCGCACGCCGAGCGCGACGTTCTCGAAGTCGCAGAACAGCGCCATGTTGGTCACGTCGCTCTCGCGGGCCATCGGGGCCTCTCGTCCTCGCCTGGGATCCTGCAAGATACCACCCCGGTTCGGGGGGGCACCCCGCGCACGCTACACTGACGGATCGACAACCGTGTTCG
>DAOMBL010000422.1:0-3529 GCA_035427325.1 Casimicrobiaceae bacterium | reverse complement strand
GCAGCGTCCGCGCGGCGGGGCGCCGCAGGGCGAGGGCGCTTCGGACGAAGCGCGCCCGGCCGGCAGCCGCAAGCGCAGGCGCGGACGCAAGCGCGGCGGCCAGGCCGGTCCGCGTCCGGCCTCCGGTGCACCGGGCGCGCATGCTGCCGAGCGCGAGGTCAACGGGAACGTCCTGAACGGTCCGGTTTCGACCTGGCGTCCTGGCGAAGGACCGATGTCGCATCGCGCGCGCGGCGCGCAGGCCGGGTTCGCGCAGGCGAACCCGCCCGGGCAGAAGAAGCGGCGCCGTCGCGGACGCGGAAGCGGCACGAAGGGACCGGGCCAGGCCCAGGCGCAGCAGAAGTGGGTCGGTCTGCCGCGCGACGACGACGAGACGTAGCGCCGATCGCGCGGGCGCTTCGGCCCGCGCCGCCGCCATCACACGCGAAAGCGCGGTGGCCGCTTCTCCAGGAACGCGTTGACGCCTTCGACGAAGTCGTCGGCCATCGTGAGACGCGAAAAACTCGCGGCCTCGGCGGCGAGCTGTTCCGACAGGGGCCGGCCGAGCGAGGCGCGCACGAGGCGCTTGGTCCCCGCGAGCGCATCGCGCGGGCCGTCGACCAGCGTTCGCACAGTCGCGTCGACCGCCGCGTCGAGTTCGGCGGCGGGCGCGACGCGATTGACGAGCCCGATCGCGAGGGCGCGGGCGGCGTCGAAACGCCCGCCCAGGAGCAGGATCTCGAGCGCGCGCCGCTGCCCGACGACGCGCGGCAGCGACCAGGTGCCGCCGCCGTCGGGCGTGACGCCGAGCTGCCGGTATCCCGCCGCGAAGTACGCGTCGTCGGAGGCGATCGCGAGGTCGCAGGCGTTCATCAGCGACATGCCGAAACCGGCGACCGCCCCGTGCACGCGCGCGACGACCGGCTGCGGCATCCGCGCGAGCGTCTCGACCGCGGTGTGCACGCGTTCGAGCAGGTGCGCGAACTCGCGGCGTCGCTCCTCGGGCGGCGAGGGCAGCGATCGCGCGAACGTGCGGATGTCGCCGCCCGCCATGAAGTGCTTGCCCGCCCCGCGGACGACCAGCACCCGAGTCGTTGGATCCGCCGCGACCTCGGCGGTTCGCTCGACCAGGGCGTCGACCATCGCGAGGTCGAGCACGTTGAGCGCGGCGGGCCGGTTGAGCGTGAGCGTCGCGACCGGACCTTCGCGCGCGAGCAGGACGGAATCGTTCATGGCGGGCAGCGGACGTTGGCGCGACGCATCCTAGCATTGAGGACGCCCGATCGGCGCGACGGTACGCTGCGCCACGTCGCCGATCACGCCTCGCCCGCGACCCGCCGGTAGGGCCGCGACGCGCGAAGCTCGTCGACCGTGCGCGCGACCTCGGCACGCTCGCGCGCGCAGTACGCCTCGATCGCCGCGGCGAATTCCGGGTCGCCGATCGCGTGCCACGAGTGCGTCAGCACCGGCTCGAGCCCGCGCGCGAGCTTGTGGATGCCCTGCGCGCCCCCTTCGAACCGGCGCATGCCGTGGGCGAGGCAGTGCTCGATGGCCTGGTAGTAGCAGGCCTCGAAGTGCAGGCCGGGCACTTCCTCGATCGTGCCCCAGTGGCGGCCCCACAGCGTCTCGCCGTCGGTGACGTCGAGCGCCGCGCACAGCGGCCGGCCGTCGCGCCGGCCGAGCACCATGACCGCCTGGTCACCGAGCGCCTCGGCGAGGCGCTCGAAGCACGAGAGCGTCAGGTACGGCGTCGAGCCGTGCGCGGCGTAGGTCGCTTCGTAGCAGCGGAAGAAGAACGCCCAGTCGGAGGCGGTGGTCGCGCGCCCGATCCGGCGTTCGAAGTCCACGCCGCGCTCGGCGAGCCTGCGGCGGTCCTGGCGCACCTTCTTGCGCTTGTCGTGCGAGAAGGCCGCGAGGAAATCGTCGAAGTCGCGCCAGCCCCGGTTCGTCCAGTGGAACTGCACGCCGTGGCGCGCGATCATGCCCGTCGCGACGAGCACGCGAGACTCGCCTTCCGGGGTGAACAGGAGATGCAGCGACGAGTGCGTGCCGTCGGCGACCCGCGCCAGCGCCGCCTCGACGAGCGCGCGCCGCACGCCCTCGTCGGCGCCGAGGATGCGCGGGCCGGAGACCGGCGTGAACGGCACCGCGGCGACGAGCTTCGGGTAGTAGCGCCGGCCGTGGCGACGGTACGCGTCGGCCCACGACCAGTCGAACACGTACTCGCCGTACGAATGCGCCTTCGCGTAGAGCGGCATCGCGCCCACGAGCGCGCCGCTGCGCCACGCGGTGAGAAAGCGCGGCGTCCAGCCGGCCGCCGGGCTCGCGCAGCCGGATTCGTGCAGCGGGCGGAGGAACGCGTGGCGCAGGAACGGCTGGCCGAGGGCGAGCGCGTCCCAGTCCCGCGCGGCGATCGACGGGAGCGGGACGTCGTCGCGGACGGTGCTGGGCACCGGGGCGACGGGCACGGGGGCGGAAGCCTCCATCGCCTCCCATTGTCGCCGAAGCGGTCCCGCGGGTCGCGGAGCGCCTTCGTCGTCCGGTGTTCGCGCTCTGCTACCATCGCGCCATGCACATCGCGCTCGCGCAGCTCGACCAGGTCGTCGGCGACCTCCCGGGCAACGCGCGACGGATCCTCGACGCGACGAACGCGTCGGTGCGCGGCGGCGCCTCGCTCGTCGTCACGCCGGAACTCTCGCTCTGCGGCTATCCGCCCGAGGATCTCCTGCTCCGCCCGGCGTTCCTGGACGCGTGCGCCGGCGAACTCTCGGCGCTCGCGACCCAGGTGCGCGACACGACGCTCGTGGTCGGCTTTCCCGAGCGGCGCGACGGCCGGCGGCACAACGCGCTCGCGATCATCCGCGACGGGCGCGTGGCGTCCGTCTGCCGCAAGCAGCGCCTGCCGAACTACACGGTCTTCGACGAGCAGCGCTACTTCTCGCCGGGCGACTCGCCCTGCGTCGTCGAGGTCGCGGGCGTGCGCTGCGGCTTCGTCGTCTGCGAGGACCTTTGGTTCGAGGAGCCCTCGGCGCGGGCCAGGGCGGCGGGCGCCGAACTCCTGGTCGTTCCGAACGGGTCCCCGTACCACACGAAGCAGCAGGCGGCGCGCCTCGCCGTGGCGTCCTCGCGCGCGCGGGAGAACGGCGTGGCGATCGTCTACGTCAACCGCGTCGGCGGCCAGGACGAACTCGTCTTCGACGGCGCGTCGATGGTGATCGCCGCCGACGGCTCGGTCGCGCAGCAGCTGCCCGCGTGGCACGAGACGGTGGCGCTCGCGGCGTTCGACGGCGCGACGCCGCGGACGGTGCGCGGCGGCCTCGACCCGCGCCTCGAAGCGCAGGTGTGGCAGGCGCTGGTGATGGGCGTGCGCGACTACGTCGGCAAGAACGGCTTCCCCGGCGTGCTGCTGGGCCTCTCGGGGGGCGTCGACTCGGCGCTCACCCTCGCGATCGCGGTCGACGCGCTCGGCCGCGACCGGGTGCGCGCGGTGATGCTGCCGTCGCGCTACACCTCCGCGATGAGCCTCGAGGACTCGCGCGAAATGGCGGGG
>DAOMBL010000421.1:0-3529 GCA_035427325.1 Casimicrobiaceae bacterium | reverse complement strand
AGGCCGACGCACTTCATCGCATCGCCACGGACCCCGTCGGGCTGAAGCCCGACCCGCCACGCGCGCTCCGTCGAGGGCATTCAGCCGCGCGGCTCGTCGCGCGCGGGCGCGTACGAGACGATCCAGCCGGGCCGGTAGACGACGCCCAGCGCCAGCAGCATGCCGGTGACCGACGCCTCGCCGAACGCGAGCGTGCCGAGGACCACCAGCCAGTCGCCGAAGGCCACCGACGCGGGCGTGTCGAGCAGGGCGACCGCGAGCGCGGTGCCGGCCGCACCGGTGGCGACGTAGGCGATCGCCGCGCCGAAGTACGCGACGACGAAGACGAACACGAACAGGTTCCGGGGCAACCACGCCGCGGCCGCATGTCGAACGGCGGTCACGACGAGCGCGGGCAGCGCGACGCCCGCGAGCCAGGCGGCCGCGGCGTTCGCCGGATTCGCGCCCGACCAGGCGATCGACGCGCCCACGACGACCGCGCCGCCGACGAGCGCGAGCGGCGCCCCGCAGGCGAGCGTGAGCGCTGCGATCCCCGACAGGTGGAACGCGAGGTGGGAGCCCACGTGCGCGCGGATGCTCCACAGCCCGATGAGCGCGGCGACCGCAGCCGGCCACAGTCGCGCCGCCGGTCCGTCGGCCACCGCGCGCCAGTGCACGCGGGCGAACGCGACGGCGAACATCGGCACCGCGACGACCCAGGCGAGCACGGCCCAGGCATCGGGAAGGGGAAAGGCGGAGAGGTCCACGGACCGGCCTCGGGGTGGCTGCAGGGCGATTGTAGAATCGCGCGGAGCATCCCCGACGCGCAACGCGACACCATGCACGACGACACCGCCGATCTCGCCGACCGCATCGGCGCCGCGTTTCCCGAGCTCGCGCGTGCGGGCTCCCGCACGCTCGAGAACGTCGCTTCCCGCGCCGTCCTGCACAAGGTTCCGGCGGGAACGCAGCTCTTCAGCGAACACCAGCCCTGCTCCGGCTTCCCGCTGGTGCTCTCGGGCGAGGTGAGCGTCGCGCAGCGCTATCCGAACGGCCGCGAGATGCAGCTCTACCGCGTCGGTCCGGGCGACGCCTGCGTGCTGTCGTCGTCGTGCCTGCTCGGGCGCGCGCAATACCCGGCGAGCGGCGTCGCGCGGACCGAGGTCGAACTCGCGGTGCTGCCGCCCGCGGAGTTCCGCGCGCTGGTGGTCGAGGACGAGCCGTTCCGCGAGTTCGTGTTCTCGCTCTTCGGCGAGCGCTCGCCGCGCTGCTGTCGCTCGTCGAGGCCGTGACGAGCCAGAAGCTCGACCGCCGGCTCGCGGCGCTGCTGGTGCGCCGCTCCGACGGGTCGCCGACCATCCGCGCGACCCACCAGGCGATCGCCGACGAACTCGGCAGCGTGCGCGAGATCGTCACCCGCCTGCTCAGGAGCTTCGAGGATCGCGGCCTGGTCGAACTGGGCCGCGAGCGGATCCGCGTGGCGGACCGCGACGGATTGCAGGAACTCGCGCGCGCCTGACGGCCCGTGCCGCCGTCAGGACGGCACCACCGCCGTCGCCTCGAGTTCGATCTTGCCGGGACTGTCGAGGAGGTCGGACACGAAGATCATGCTCATCGCCGGGAAGTGCTTCCCCATGAGCCGGCGCCAGATCTTCCCGAGTTCCGGCCGCGCCGCCAGGTAGGCCGGCTTGTCGCAGCAGTACGCGGTGATCCGGCACACGTGTTCCGGACGGCCGCCGGCCTGCGAGAGCACCTCGAGCAGGTTCGAGAGCGCCTGCTCGAACTGCGGCACGATGTCCTCGGAGTGGAAGCGCTGCTGCGCGTCCCAGCCGACCTGACCGGCGATGAAGACGATGCGGCCGGGCGCGGCGGCGACGCCGTTCGCGTAGCCGATCGCCGGTGCCCAGCCGGGCGGATGCAGGATCTCGTGGGCGCTCATCGTGTCGGGTCGCGGCGGGAGGCGGCCGCGCAATCGGTGTAGCGCGGCGGGTCGGGGTCGTCGCGCCAGTGCTCGTCGGGCTTGGGAACCTTCTCCATCCACGCGCGCACGAGCATGACGTGCTCCTGCTCCTCCTCCGCCATCTCGCGCGCGGCGGCCTTCACCGCGGGTTCGCTCGCGTGCTGCGCGAGCGCGGAGAAGAACTTCGCCGCGCGCTCCTCGCCCGCGAGGGCGAGTTCGAGCGCGTGCCAGGGCTGCATCAGGTAGTGGATGTCCTCGTGCGGAATGCTCTCCGGCGACTCGAGGCCCGCCCAGGGGGCCGGTCCCGACGGTCGTGCCGGCGGCGCCTTCCACCCCATCGACTTCATGATCTCGTCGGCGTGCCGCATCTCGATCGTCACCATCCGCCGGAACAGGTCGCCGACCTCGCGGTTGTTGTGCGTCTCCATCACGTCCGCGAGTTCGCGGTAGCGCTCGATCGCGTCGAGTTCGAGCCACAGCGCCCAGGTCATCAGCCCGGCCATCGAATCGGGGATCGCGCCGGCGCGCACCTCGGCCGCCCCGGACCGGCCGGAGGACTTGCGGGTGCGTGTGCCGCTCCTGCCGCGAACTCCGCGTCGAGGTCCGCCGCAGGGACCGGATCCGCGCGGCGGGCGAGCGGGTACGGCGTGCGCTTGCCGGCGTAGAGCACGCCGATGTTGAAGCCGTCGTCGGTCATCACGCGCCGCGCCGCGCGCGCCGGATCGTCGGTCACCGCCACCGACGCCGGATGCACCAGCTCCTTCCACGTGCGCTGCTCGGGCCGGAAGGTGACGCACGGCGACAGGATCTCGACGAACGAGAAGCCCGGGTGACGGATCGCCTGCGCGATGATGTCGGCGGTGCCGTTGGGATCGCCCGAGAACGCTCGCGCGACGAAGTTCGCGCCCGACGCCAGCGCGATCACCAGCGGATGGAACGCGCGCACGCCGGTGCCGCCGGGCGCGAGCTTCGAGTCCCAGTCCGGCTCGGTCGTCGGCGACGGCTGGCCCTTGGTCATCCCGTACACGTGGTTGTCCATCACGATGTAGGTGAGGTCGACGTTGCGCCGGCACGCGTGCAGGAAGTGGTTGCCGCCGATCGAATAGCCGTCGCCGTCGCCGCCGGCGACGAGCACCGTGAGTTCGGGCCGCGCGAGCTTCACGCCGGTGGCGGCCGCGAGCGCGCGGCCGTGCACGCCGTGGAACCCGTAGCAGCTCGTGTAGGCGGGGATGCGCGAACTGCAGCCGATCCCGGAGACGACGACGACTTCCTCGGGCGCGAGTCCGAGCGAGGCGAACGCCTTGGTGACCGACGAGAGCACCGAGTAGTCGCCGCACCCGGGGCACCAGATCGGCTTGGTCGCCGACTTGAACGATGCGGGCGTGGGGGCGGCCGGGCGCGTTGCCTCGGCGGTGGAGGTGGCGGTGGCGTTCATCGGGGGCTCGCGGTGGACTCGGGTTCGCGGCTGCGGAGCTCGGGGGCGCTTCGGGCGGCCGCCACGATCGCCTCGGCGAGTTCGGCGGGCTTGAGCGGCAGCGGTCCGGGCCGGTGGAAGCTCTGCGGCGACGCCGGCAGGTCGAACCAGGCGCG
>DAOMBL010000420.1:0-3531 GCA_035427325.1 Casimicrobiaceae bacterium | reverse complement strand
GGAGTGGGTGCGCGACGGCACGCTCAGGCCCAATACCCCGCCGACGATCGTGTTCGACAGCGACACGATCGCGATCGTCGACGGCAACCGCGGCTTCGGCCAGGTCACCGGCGAGACGGCGACGAAGCTCGGCATCGCGAAGGCGAAGGCGAAGGGCATCGCGATGGTGGGTCTCCGCAACTGCGGGCACCTGGGGCGCCTGGGCGACTGGGCCGAGATGGCCGCCGAGGCGGGGCAGGTATCGCTGCATTTCCTCAACACGTCGGGCGCGATGCGCGTCGCTCCGTTCGGCGGCAGCGACCGGCGGCTGTCGACCAACCCGATGGCGATCGGCGTGCCGGTCGCGGGGGGGGCGCCGGCGATCCTCGACATCACGACGTCGACGGTCGCCGAAGGCAAGCTGATGGTCGCGATGAACAAGGGCGAGCGCGTGCCCGAGGGCTGGATCGTCGACCGGGCCGGTCGTCCGACGACCGATCCGAAGGATTTCTACGACGGAGGCGCGCTGCTCACGATCGGCGCGCACAAGGGATCGGGCCTGTCGATCCTCACCGATCTCCTGTCCGGCGCGGTGACGACCGGACGCAGTTCGGATCCGGACGACGCGATCCTGCGCAACAACATGCTGTCGATCTTCATCGACCCCTCGATCTACGACCGCGACGGCGCGGTCCTCGCCGAGGCGCGCCGGTTCGTCGAGTGGGTGAAGGCGTCGCCCCCCGCGAAGCCCGGCGAACCGGTGCTCGCGCCCGGCGACGCCGAGCGGCGTACGCGCGAAGCGCGACGCAGGCAGGGCGTCCCCCTCGACGACAAGACCTGGCAGGACCTCCTCGACGCCGCGCGCTCCGTGGGCATCGATGCGAAGCGCGCGGCCGCGTTCGTCGCCTGACGCGCGCCGATTCGCGCTCGCCCTCGCCGCGCTGGTGGCGGTCGCGGCGCCGCCTTCGTTCGCGGATTTCTCCGGCCGCGTCGTGGCGGTCGCCGACGGCGACACGATCACGGTGCGCGACGGCGCCCGTGACGTGCACGTGCGGCTGTGGGGCATCGACGCGCCCGAGCGCGGACAGCCGTGGTCGAAGCGCTCGCGGCAGGCGCTGGCCGCACGCGCCCTGCGCCAGGATGCCGAGGTGGCCGAGCGGGGCAAGGACAGCTACGGCCGTACGCTCGCCCGCGTCGTCGTCGGCGGAACCGACCTCGGCGACGCGCAACTCGCCGACGGCCTCGCGTGGGTGTACCGGCGCTACTCGAACGATGGCGCGATGCTCGCCCTGGAGGAGGGCGCACGATCGGCGCGGCGGGGGTTGTGGTCGCTGCCGGAACCGGAACCGCCGTGGCAGTGGCGCGCGCGTCGGACGCAGGGCGAAGCCGCAACGCAGCGCCCAAGCGTCGGCAGGGCGGGGTCGGGCGCTTCCGGCCTGCCGCTCGGCAATGTCCAGAATTGACACCCAGGGTCACTGGCAACGCATCGCATCCGCATCAGCACGGCGCCCGGCCCGAGAAGGGAACTCGCCCTTGTAGCGGCTGGACGGTGGTCCGATTGTAATGCACACATCGTAGCCTCTTCACCACCAGAGGCGAGATTTTCCTTCAACTTCGCACTACATGGGGTAGTTCCGTCTGTAGTACGCTACAACTCAGGGAATTCCGATGACGCCAGCGCGCGGCCCGCGCCTTGGCACGCAACTTGATGTCAGAAGCCGCATTTGTCGCGATCACGCACGACTGCCCCGGCGGCTCCATGCGCCCGTTGGCGGGTCCACGGAGCGCTGGTAGCCCCAACTCAGGAGTACTTCCGATGCAGATGTCCGCCGGTCCGGCCCGGACCCTTCCGCCCGTTCGTGTCCTGTTCCGGCGCTTCCTCGCGGTCGCCACCTTCTGCGTCGCGGCCTCGCCGCTCGCTGCCTTCGCGCAACTCGCGGACCTCGTCATCAATCAGGCCGACAACCCGCCGGTCGGACCGGCGGGCGGCACCTTCACCTACACGGTGCGCGTCGACAACAACGGCCCCAACGCGGCGACCGGCGTGACGCTCTCCAACACTATCCCGCCGGGATCGACCTTCGTCGACGTCGCGCAGACGCAGGGAACCTGTTCGGAGTCCTCCGGCGTCGTCAGCTGCTCGCTGGGCGGGATCGGTTACCTCGCGAGCGCGACGGTGACCATTCGGGTCGTCCTGCCGACGCCGGGCGTGTGGACGAACTCGGCCAGCACGGCCTCCGAGGTCACCGATCCGAATCCCGCGAACAACGCGAGCGACGAATCGACCACCGCGCAGGAAGCGGCGAACATGTCGGTCGCGGTGACACAGGGCGCCGATCCGATCCCGGCGGGCGCCGCGTACAACTACACGGTGACCGCGACGAACCTCGGCCCGACCGCTCTCTCGGCCACCGACACGCAGTCGATCTGGTTCGCGGTCCCGGTCGGTTCCTGCGTCACGTCGGCGCCGACGGGAAGCGGCTGGTCGTGCACGGTTTCGCCGTCGGCGAGCTATCCGGTCTGCTCGAGCGGTTTGCCCGTCAACATCAATTGCGTGCGCACGGGCGCACTGGCGGTCGGGGCGAGCGCCCCGGCGCTCACGGTGCCCGCGGTGGCGAACGTGGGCGGGTCGATCACCGCCGGGTTCCACGTCGGTTCCTCGCTGCCCGACGGCGACGAGTCGAACAACCTCGCCGAGGTGACGAAGACCGTCATCGGCGGCTACTCGGACGTGTCGATCGGCAAGACCGCCAGCCCGACGACCGCGACCGTCGGGACGAACGTCACCTACACGCTCACGCCGCGGCATCTGGGCGGCGAAGCGCCCGGCTCGCTCCCGCCGAACCTGATCACCGTCACCGACACGCTCGCCAGCGGGCTGACCTTCGTGTCGGCCGCGGGAAGCGGCTGGACCTGCGATACGACCGGCCTGCCGACGATCGTCTGCACGCGGCCCGGCCCGTGGACCGGGGGCAACTTCACCAGCATGCCGGCGATCACGCTCGTCGCCACCGTGAACGCGCCCGGGACGATTCCGAACACCGCGACGATCGCGGCACCCGAGACCGATCCGAATCCGGCGAACAACACGTCCACCGTCAACGTGACGGCGACCAACAACGCCAACCTCGGCATGACGAAGACGGCGTCGATCAATCCCGTCGTCCCGAACCAGGCGTTCAACTACACGCTGACCGTGACCAACCTCGGCAACGCTGCCGTACAGGCGGGCCAGACGGTCACCGCGACCGACACGCTGCCCTCCGGCGTCGAGCTCACCGCGGCCCCGACGGGCGCGGCGCGCGCGCGCTGGACGGCGGCGCCGTGCTGCTCGGCCACCGGCGGCTTGCCATCATCGACACGAGCACGGACGGCGCCCAGCCGATCGGCAACGAGGACGGCACGGTCTGGCTCACCTACAACGGCGAGATCTACAACTTCCGCGCCCTGCGAGAGGAACTGCAGTGCCTCGGACACCGCTTCCGCTCGCGCACCGATTCCGAGGTCATCGTGCATGCCTGGGAGGAGTGGGGCGCGGCCTGCGTGTCGCGC
>DAOMBL010000419.1:0-3537 GCA_035427325.1 Casimicrobiaceae bacterium | reverse complement strand
GCCGTAGCGCTCGCTCGCGATGGACGGCGCGGAGGGCATGCGCTCGCGGTCGAGCGGCACGCCGGTCGACGGAAGCTCGGCGTCGGGCGCGACGCGGCGGTCGGCGAGCGCGTCGAACAGCGGGTCGACGTCCTCGGTTCCCCGCGCGGCCCAGGCCTCCATCGCGGCGCGTATCCGCCCGGTCTTGGGCCAGGGGGTGTCGAGCTGAGCGTTCGACAGCGGGTGCACGCAGCGCGCGAGCGGGCGTGCGCCGGCGTTGCGATTCGACTGCCAGCGTGCCCCGCGGAAGTCGCCGGTGACGAGGTTGTACCCGTTGTACCGCCCGCCGACGGTCGCGATGCCGGCGAGATACCGATCGAGTGCCGATGCGCCGAGTGCCTCGGTGACGAGCGACCCGCGCGACAGGGCGCCGTTCTCGCGGCGCCCGCCCTCGCGCACGTTGGTGACGAGCGCGAAGCGGCCGTCGCGCCGCACCCCGAACCACGCGCCGCCCGCTTCGAGGTCGCGACCGGCGAGCCACCCCGCCGGCCACCAGTGCGCGCGCTCGGCGGCGCGGGCGTGGAACTCGTCGCGGTTGGCGGCGATCGCGAGCGCGTAGCGCGGATGGGCGTCCAGCGCGAAGGCGACGAGACACATGGTTCGATCCGCGCGCCGCGTTCAGGTGTCCGGGTCGAGCGCGCCGCAGGCGACGAAGCGCTCGAGGTGGCGGCCGCCGTCGGCGTAGAGCTTCGCGTCGTGGCGCGCGACCGCCCGGACGAGCGAGCGCTCGAACGACGGGCCATCGTCCACCGACTCGTAGACCTCCATCCAGGTGGACGGATCGTCGGCGCGCTTCATCAGCCTGCCGACGACGCCGCAGTCGAGCGCGAGGTCGAGCATCATCGCCGTGACGGCCGACCGCGCCTCGCAGGCGTCGCCCGCGACGCGATACCAGACGTAGTAGGACGTCATCGCGCCGACCGGCCGGTCGTGGGTCTCGCAGGCGCGCGTCACAGTCGAACCCGCTTGGGCGCGCTCGCCGGAAGCTCGTAGGGCAACGGAAGGCGGGCGACGCCGGGGCCATCGGGAGCGCCGAGCCGCAGGTCGTCGGCGTCGACGGCCTTCGTCTGCACGACCGCGAGGAAATCGCTGCCGCCTTCCGGCAGCGCCACCGCGTCGACGACGCTGCCGCAGGCCTGTTCGCCGAAGGCCTGGCTGTAGAGCGGTGTCGCGGGTGCGGGTGGCGCGCCGTCCGAGTGGAACGGGTGGGCGCGCTCCTTGAGGATGCCGAGGTGCTGCATGCGCGCGATCACCTCCTGGCCCGGATAACAGCCCTTCGTGAACGACAGGCCGCCGTTGGCGTCCCAGTTGGCGGCCTGCGCGACGTGCCGCTCCTGCGTGGCGGCGCGCACCTCGGCGACGCCCGCGCGGATGCCGAGCCAGCGCCACGCCGACTCGTCCGCCGCTTCGGCGGCCGGGGCGAACCGCGCGGCGATCGCATCGATGCGGGAGGCGGGCGCGACCAGCAGGATCCGGCCGTCCGGCAGGCCGATCGCCTCGACGCCTTCGCGCGACGCGACGCCGAGCGTCGCGACGTCGAGGCCGAGCGCCGCCCGGATCGACCGAGCGGCACCCGGGCCGCCCACGCCGATGGCCGCCAGGTCGGTCGCCGCGAGCTTCACCTTCGAACGCAGCACGAACATCGACAGGCGCTTGCGAATCGGCTCCGCGAGTTCGGCCGGGAGCGCCATCCGCCAGGCGTCACCCGCGAGCGGACGCCACAGCAGCAGGGTGGCGAGCATCCGGCCCTTGGGCGAGTTGTAGGTCGTCCACTGCGCCCGGCCGGGGGCGAGGGCGGCGGCGTCGTTCGAGAGTTGCCCCTGCAGGAACGTCGCGGTGTCGGCGCCTTCCGCCTCGAGGAACGCGACGCCCGGCAGGCGGGCGGCGAAGGCGGCGTCGCGGGCGGCCCGGAAGGCGGCGGCGGGGTCGATCGTGGCGGGCATGGTCGAAGTCCGGGGTGGGGCAGGGGGCGCGAGAGCGCCAAAACCGTGCTAGAATATCAAGTTAGCTCGATCGCGGTGCGGCGTGGGCCCGGTGCCCCGACGCCCGAAGCCGGGCAATCCGCGCGCCCGAGGGGTTCAGGGTGCCGGGAGGAAGCCACCTCCCGGCCAGATTTGTCCCCGGGCGACGCTCTTCAACCCTGAGAACGAAGGAATCGTCATGTCCGTCACGATGCGCCAGATGCTGGAGGCCGGCGTCCACTTCGGCCACCAGACCCGCTACTGGAACCCGAAGATGGCCGAGTACATCTTCGGCCACCGCAACAAGATCCACATCGTCAACCTCGAGCGCACGCTCGAGAAGTACAACGAGGCGATGAAGTACGTGCGGCAGCTCGCCGCGAACAAGGGAACGATCCTCTTCGTCGGCACGAAGCGCCAGGCGCGCGACATCATCGCCGAGGAGGCGCGCCGCGCGTCGATGCCGTACGTCGACCAGCGCTGGCTGGGCGGCATGCTGACCAACTTCAAGACGGTCAAGCAGTCGATCAAGCGCCTGAAGGACCTGGAGCAGATGGCCGAGGACGGCACCTTCGACCGCATGAGCAAGCGCGAGGCGCTCGGCCACAAGCGCGAGCTGGCGAAGCTCCAGCAAAGCCTCGGCGGCATCAAGGACATGAACGCGCTGCCCGACGCGATGTTCGTCATCGACGTCGGCTTCCACAAGATCGCGGTCACCGAGGCGAAGAAGCTCGGCGTGCCGGTCGTGGCGGTCGTCGACACCAACCACTCGCCGGACGGCATCGCGCACGTGATCCCGGGCAACGACGACTCGAGCCGCGCGATCCGCCTCTACGCCCGCGGCGTCGCCGACGCCGTCCTGGAAGGGCGCAGCACCGTGATCCGGGAGATCGTCGAGGGCGGCGACGAGTTCGTCGAGGTCGCCGACGAGGCCGCGAAGGCCTGACGGTTTGTCGAAGGGGGCCGCGGGCCCCCTTCTTTCGAGAACCGATCCCGGCCGGTCGCCGGCCGGGACGGCGGAGTCGGCGCCCCGTGGCGCCGGCTTCGCGCAGAACGTGGAGCAGCAAGCATGGCGGAGATTGCCGCGAGCACCGTGATGGAACTGCGCAGCCGCACCGGGCTGGGCATGATGGAATGCAAGAAGGCGCTGGCCGAGACCGGCGGCGACCTGGCGAAGGCCGAGGAACTGCTGCGCGTCCGGTCGGGCGCGAAGGCGTCGAAGGCGGCCTCGCGCATCGCCGCCGAGGGCGTGGTCGGCGCGTGGCTCGCCGCCGACGCGAAGTCGGGCGCGATGGTCGAGGTCAACTGCGAGACGGACTTCGTCGCGCGCAACGAGGATTTCGTCGCGTTCTCGAAGAAGCTCGCCCATCTGGTCGCCGAGCGGAATCCGGCGGCCGTGTCCGCGCTCCTGGCGCTCGCGATGGACGGCGGCACGGTCGAGAGCGTGCGCCAGGCGCTCGTGCAGAAGATCGGCGAGAACCTGCCGGTTCGCCGCTTCCCGCGCATGCTGGCGCCCTCCGCGCGCCTCCCGCGCCCC
>DAOMBL010000418.1:0-3540 GCA_035427325.1 Casimicrobiaceae bacterium | reverse complement strand
GGGACGGCGGCATCCGCGTCTACGCGCCGGCGGGCGGGCGACCCCGCGCGGAGTCGCCGGCGCGGCGCGCGAACCGGCTGCTCCACCTGCTGCTCGCGCTCTACGCGCCGCTGCCGGTCGCGACGCTCCGCCATCTCGCGTACCTCGTCCGCGGCCGCGGCCTCGCCGGCGACGAGCGCGCAGGGGCGCTCGTCCGTTTCGCGAAGCGCGACGACGTCGCGCACGCGACGGTCGAAGGCCTGCGCTACCTCTACCCGGCCAGCGAGGATCCGCGCGGGTTCGAGACCGGCGGGCGGGTGCGCGCGCTCGCGCCGTTCGACCCGATCGCCTGGGACCGCCGCCGGTTCGAGCACCTCTGGGGCTGGGGCTACCGTTTCGAGGCCTACACGCCCACGGCGAAGCGCGTCTACGGCTACTACGCGCTGCCGCTGCTGTGGCGCGATCGCGTGGTCGGCTGGCTCAACGCGACGCCGGCCGCGGACGGACTCGCGATCGCCGTCGGCTACGCGACGGGGAAGCCGCGCGACGCCGCGTTCCGGCGCGAGCTCGACGACGAAATCGATCGGCTGCGCGCGTTCGCGCGCACCGCCGCGCGCCGGTCACCGGTGACGGCCGCGCCGCCGCCGTGAGCGCGGCGGCCCTGTTCGCGATCAGCACCGCGATCTGGGGCTCGACCTGGCTCGCGATCACGTTCCAGCTGGGTGTCGTGCCGCCCGAGGTGTCGGTCGTCTACCGCTTTGCGTTCGCCGCGCTGATGCTCGCGGCGTGGTGCGTCGCGACCGGGCGCTCGATCATGTTCGCGCCCCGCGTCCATGCCTGGCTCGCCTTCTGGGGCGCGATGATGTTCGGCTTCAACTACGTGGCGGTCTACCACGCGGAGCAGCACGTCTCCTCCGGCTTCGTCGCGGTGATCTTCTCGACGATGGTGTTCATGAGTCCGGTCGGCATGCGGATCTTCTTCGGGGCGCCGATCACCCGGAGGATGCTCGCCGCCGCCGTGCTGGGCGTCGGAGGCGTCGCGCTCCTGTTCCTGCCGGAGTTGCGCGCGGCGGGCAGCGGAGGCGCGGCCGCCTCGGGGATCCTCTGGGCGCTCGCCGGCACCGCGATCGCCACCGGCGGCAATCTCGCCGCGGTCCGCAATCACGCCCGGGGGCTGCCGCTCCTGCCGGCGACGGCGTGGGGGATGGCGTACGGCGCCGCGAGCGCGGCGATCTTCGCGCTCGCGCAGGGCGCCGCGTGGACCTTCGATCCGCGGGCGCCGTACGTGCTGTCGCTCCTCTACCTGGCGGTGCCGGGGAGCATCGTGGCGTTCATCGCCTACCTGCTCCTGCTGAAACGGGTCGGCGCGCAGCCCGCGGCCTACGTCGGCGTCTCGACGCCGGTGATCGCGATGCTGCTCTCGACGTTCTTCGAGGACTACCGCTGGACGCCGACGGCGCTCGCCGGCGTGGCGCTCGCCGTCGCCGGCAACCTCCTGGCGCTGCGCGAGGGCCGGAAGTGACGCGCGGTGCCCGCTGCGGGCCGCCGCGGGATCAGTCCTTCGCTTCGCCGGGCACCACGTCGACGTTGTCGATCAGCCGGGTGGCGCCGAGCCTCGCGGCGCCGAGCACGATCAGCAGGTTCGGGTGGTCGAAGGCCTCCGGGTGGGGGATGCGGAGGCCCAGGCCGTGGCGCACGACGACGTAGTCCGGCTTCCATCCGTGCTGGGCGAGTTCGGCACGTCCCGCCGCCTCGAGGTTCGCGTAGTCGCGACGCCCCGCCGCGATGGCGTCGGCGATGCCGCGCAGCACGCGGTGGAGGCGCGGCGCCTCCGCGCGTTCGAACGGCGTGAGGTAGCCGTTGCGCGACGAGAGCGCGAGCCCGTCGGCCGCGCGCACCGTCTCCCCCGCCACGATCTCGATCGGCAGGTTGAACTGCTGGACCATGCCGCGCACGATCTTGAGCTGCTGGCGATCCTTCTTGCCGAACACCGCGACCTGCGGCCGGACGAGGTTGAAGAGCTTGAGGACGACGGTGCACACGCCGTCGAAGAAGCCGGGACGGAACGCGCCCTCGAGTTCGTCGCCGAGCGGCGGCGGCTGCACGCGGTAGAGCTGCGGCACCGGGTACATCTCCTGCTCGGTGGGTGCGAACAGGACGTCGACGCCCTCGCGCTCGAGGCCCGCGCGGTCCGGCTCCATCGTGCGCGGGTAGCGGTCGAAGTCCTCGTTCGGCCCGAACTGCAGCCGGTTGACGAAGATGCTCGCGACCACGCCGTCGCCGTGCCCGCGCGCGAGGCGCATCAGCGCGAGGTGGCCCTCGTGCAGGTTGCCCATCGTCGGAACGAACGCGACGCGCGAGAAGCCCGCGGTCGCCCGGGCCAGGTCCGCGGCGGTCGAGACGATCTTCATGCGCCCCCCAGGTTGAAGAACTCGCGCCTCCCGCGCATCGACGCGATGCGTTCGAGCAGCAGCGCGAAGTGCTGCGGATTGTCGACGAAGTTGAGCCGCTCGCTGTTGACGATCAGGAGCGGCGCGCCCTCGTAGCCGTAGAAGAAGCGCGTGTAGGTGTCGGCCACGCGCGCGAGGTACGCACCCTCGACCGTGCGCTCGTACTCGGCGCCTCGCCGCTGCACCCGCTCCGCCAGCACCTGCACCGGCGCCTGCAGGTAGATCACGAGTTCCGGCACGGCCACCTGCGGCGCGAGGTGGCGGTAGATCTTCTCGTAGAGCGCGTACTCGTCGTCGGTCAGGTTGAGCCGCGCGAACAGCGGGTCCTTGTCGAACAGGAAGTCGGCGACGGTCGGCCGGCGGAAGAGGTCGAGCTGGGCGAGCGAGCGGAGCTGGTCGACGCGCTGGAACAGGAAGGTGAGCTGCGTGGGCAGCGCGAAGCGCGCCCGGTCCTCGTAGAAGCGCGCGAGGAACGGATTGTCCTCGGGCTGCTCGAGGAGCGGATCGGCGTGCATCGCCTGCGCGAGTTCGCGCGCGAGCGAGGTCTTGCCGGCCCCGATCGGGCCTTCGACGACGACGTAGCGGAGCTTCGCGAGGTCCATCACCGGACCTGCGGCCACGCGTGCGCGCGGGTGCGTTCGATCCGCTGGGCGCGCAGCGCGGGAAGCGCGGCACGGGCGAGGCCCCGGCCGGGGATCGTCGCGCCGGGCGCGAGGTCGGCGAGCGGCTTCAGGACGAACGCGCGCTCGTGCATCCTCGGATGCGGGAGGACGAGGTCGCCGGCCCGCAGGCGCCTGCGGCCGAACAGCAGCAGGTCGAGGTCGAGCGTCCTCGGGGCGCGCTCCGCGCCGCCCGGATCGCGCACGCGGCCCTGCCGGCGTTCGATCGCGAACAGGCGGGCGAGCAGCGCGCGAGGCGCGAGGGCGGTCTCGAGTTCCGCGACCGCGTTCACGTAGTCCGGCTGCGGACCGCGCGTCCCGACCGGGGCCGACACGTAGTTCGGCTACACGCGCGCGCGGCGCGTGCGCGGGAGGCGACCGAGCGCGCGCACCGCGCGCGCGCTCTGGCGGCGCGGGTGTTCGACGTTGCTGCCCAGGCCGACGTAGGCGCG
>DAOMBL010000417.1:0-3542 GCA_035427325.1 Casimicrobiaceae bacterium | reverse complement strand
GCGTGGACCCGGGTCGGCGCGCGCGCCCCTCGGTTGCTGCCGGCGCGACTCGCGCTCGCCCAGGCCTTCATTCGCGCGGGTCGGACAGCCGACGGCGTGCCGGGACTCGAGCGGCTGGTCGCCGAGGTCCCATCATGGGCGGCCGCGTGGCTGGCGCTCGGCGTCGCGCAGTCGATGCTGGGGAAGCACGAAGCCGCCGTCGAGAGCGCGTCGCGTGCCGCCTCGCTCGAACCGGGACTCGCGCCCGTGCACTCCGGTCTGGGCGATGTCCTGCGCCAGGCGGGTCGCATCGACGACGCCGCCGTTGCCTATCGGCGCGCGCTGGAACTCGCGCCGCGGGACGCCGACACGCTGAACAAGGTCGCGACGATCGAACGTCAGCGATTTCGACGCGACGAGGCGGCAGACCTGCTCGGGCGCTCGCTGGCGATCGCCCCGCGCCATCCCTACGCGCGGGTGAACCTCGGCACGCTCGAACTCGAACAGCGACGATTCGAGTCGGGGCGCGCGATGCTCGAGCGCGCGCTTGCCGAGGGAGGATTGCCGTCCGATGCGCGACGGGAAGCGGAGGACGCGCTCGCGGCGCTCCGCGAGCGCGAAGCGATGGCGGCGCCGATCGCGGACGCGCTCGCCGTGGGCCACCCCGGACCGATCAACGACGCCGTCCGTCGGCTGGGCGAGGCGGGACCGGTCGATCGGCGGATCTGCGACGACGCCGACGCCATCGTGCGGCGAATCGCCGAGGCGGCAGACCGGTCGCACGACTTCCCGGCCGGCGCGCCGACCTCGACCGTCTGGCGGGCGCTGGAGGCGCACCACAATTTCGGCGGTCCGCGGACCGACGAAGCCATCGCGTCCTCCATCGCGCTCGTTTCGCGACCGGACACCGCGCGTGATCCCGGGGCACTCGACATCGTCCACTACGCGGCCGCAGCCTCCGGCGACGAAGGCCTCGACGTCGACGACCCCGTGGCGTTCGAGGCGTGGCTGCGCTGGCGCCATGCGCAGCTCGCGCGGCACCGTCCGTGGGCCGATCCCGGCCAGCTGAAGGTCATCAACAACCTGGTGCGCGGCACACGGCAGGTCCCGCGCACCCCCCCGGCACAGTTCCGGGCGACGCTGCGCGTCGTGTTGCGCGAACTGGCTCCGCGCGTGCCGGAGGGCGCCTGGCGCATCGTCTTCCTGTACGCGGCCGTGCTCGAGATGCACCCGTTCGCGGACGCGAACGGTCGCGTCATGAGACTCGTCCTCAACCGCCTGCTGGTTCGGGAGGGCCTGTTTCCGCACCTGAGGTCGCACGGGTCCGACCAGCAGGTGATCTCGCGTGCGTGGAACGCGCGCGACCTGCGACCGCTCGCGGCGTGGCTCGCCGAGGGAAGCCGCTACGCGGCCGATCTCGACCGGCGCTGGGGCGATCGCCCTGGCCCGGAATCCGGGTTCGCGGACGCGCGAGCGCGCCAACCGTGAGTGCACTCGCGTCCGCGCTCCGGACGATCCGCTTGAAAGACGACGCCGGCATCCGGACGCGCGATCGCCGCCGCGGCATCAACCTATAATTCGCCATGTCCGGCGAGAATTCCACCGAACCCGAGACTCTCCTGCACCGGGCGAGGGCCCTCGAGGGAAGCAGCGCGTGGCCGGAGGCCGTCGCAGCCTGGTCGCGCCTCGTCGACGCCGCTCCCGGATTCCTGCCGGCGCAGCTCTCGCTCGCGCAGACACAGATCCGGGCGGGTCGACCGCACGACGCGCTTCCGGTGCTCGAGCGCCTCCAGCCGCAGGCGCCTGACCTGCCTGCCCTCTGGCTCGCGCTCGCCGTCACGAACTCGATGCTCGGTCGCCACGACGCCGCCATCGCCGCCGCCGAACGCGCGGTGGCGCTCGCGCCCGAGCTCCCCGCTGTCCACCTCGGACTCGGCGACGTCCGTCGACAGGCCGGCCACACCGAAGCGGCGTCGGCCGCCTATGCCCGGGCCGTGCACCTCGCACCCGACGACGTCGACGCGTTGAACAAGCTCGCGACGATGCGTCGGGTGCTTCGTGACGGCACGGGTGCGCAGGAAATCCTCGAACGTGCGCTGGCGCTCGCGCCACGGCACCCCTACGTACGCGTGAACGCAGCGACGCTCGCACTGCAGTCCGGGGAACTCGAAAAGGGGAAGCGTGAACTGGAATCCGCCCTGAACGATCCCGGCATGCCTCGCGACGCGTACGCCGAAGCCCGGGAGGCCCTGGCAATGCTCGAGGAGGACGATGCACTAGCCGGGCCGATCGAACAGGCAGTCGATTCGAATGCACCTGCCCGCCTGGCGACGGCGTTGCGCGCACGCCCGAGGGGCGGCGTCCCCGACGAGAGGTTGGTCAGGTTCTTTCGCCGGATCGTCGAGCGCCATGAGAGGCAGGCGGGCGTCTCCGGGCAATTCGCCCGGGGTGCCCCGCGGTCCTCCGCATGGAACGCGATCGAGGCACACCATCACTTCCGCTCCACGCGAACGTCGGACGCGATCGGTCGCGACATCGGGAATGTCGGCAGCGAGGGCTCGGAACGCACGCGGAAGGATCTCGATGTCGCGCACTATGCGCGCCTGGTCGACGACGCAGGCGCCGTTGCGTTCGACGAAAGGGACCCGGTCGAATTCGAGGCGCTGATGCGGTGGACGCACGCGAGGCTCATGCGCCATCGTCCGGAGCGCCGGCCCGGAAAATTCAAGCTCGGCGGGTACCGGCTTCTCGGAATGCACCATCTCTCCGACTGCAGTCCGACGATGACGCAGGCGACGCTCGACGTGGTCCTGCGGGACCTGTCGCCGCGCCTGGCCGAGGCTCCGGTTCGCTACGCCTTCTTGCACATCGCACTGGTCTCGATGCAGGCGTTTGCCGACGGCAATACGCGTGTCGGACGATTCCTGCTCAATCGGGCCCTGACCCGCGCGGGCTTCTACCCGTCGCTGCGTCCGGCCAGCGGCGATCGCCGGATCCTGCACATCGTGGAGGCGACCGCGGACCTCGAACCCCTGATCGCGTCGCTTGCGGCCGGAAGTCACGAAGCTGCAGCGCGCGACCGCGAGTGGGCCGCGCGAGTGCCGCTGACGCGATGAGCCTCGGACGCACGTCATCGAAGCGCAAGCGCGCCCGATTTCACGCGACCGCAGAGGGCGTCCGAGGGTCGTCCCGGTTTTCTGCGGCTTGCTGATGTCACGCCCCGACCCGAAGGACGCAGCGCCGCTCCACGCGCTCCTGCGCCACGCGACCTCGCTCGAGTCTCGCGGCGACTGGAGCGCCGCCGTTGCGGCCTGGACCGAGATCGTGCGCCGGTTTCCCGCGCACCCGCTCGCACCGCTCGGACTCGCGCAGGCGCAGATTCGCTCGGGCAGGCCCGACGCGGCACTGCCTGCGCTCGAACGTGCGCGCGCACTCGCACCCGGCCAGCCTGCGGCGTGGCTGGCCACGGCGGTGGCGCAGTCGATGATCGGTCGGCCCGCCGACGCCGTCGCGCGCGCCCTCCGCGCCGTCGCCCTCCCCCCGTCCGTCGCAGCCGGCCCCCT
>DAOMBL010000416.1:0-3560 GCA_035427325.1 Casimicrobiaceae bacterium | reverse complement strand
TTTAGAGCGTCAACCTGGACTGGTGGACTTTTCGAGGCGAATCCACTGCTGGCTAACGACAAGGCTCAGCGGGCGGGCGACAGCGGCAACGCCGCTACTGGACGCTCCGCTGCAGCGCCGGGTTGGGCGGCTGCTTGGTAGTGCCCCAGCTGAACAAGCCCATAGAGATTGTCCCATTCAGCCCAAGACTCAACGATCGTCTCGCCCTCGATACGATAGACCGCGATGTACTCGGCTGTCATTGATCTGCCGGAGGGCGGATAGGGCCCCATCGGCCCGCTCTGGATGCCCGTGAAGCGATGTCGCACCGCGATCTTGCTTCCTTCGCTCACCATATCCTCGATGGTTTCGCGGGCGTCCGGAAAGGCTTCAAACTCGCCGCGCAAGTACTGGATTAGCTCCTCCCTGCTTCGCACACCAGGTGCGGCATAGCTATGGCGGACGAAGTCTGGAGCGACCACACGCTCCAGCGCCTTCCAGTCTTGGGCATTGATCGCATCAACCAAGGCACGTACCAATTGATGATTCTTCTCAACCTGACTCATTCCCGCTCCACGTGCTCAGCCGCCCGACGCCCCCCGAAATCAGAAGTCGCGAAACCGCGTAGCGGTTCTGGCGTCCGCTGCATTGACTTGTTCGGCCGCTGATTCCTATCCTCGAACCGCCGCCTCGATGGCGGCGATGTCGATCTTCTTCTGCTTCATCATTGCCGCCATGGCTTTGGCGGACACACTCTTGTCTGCATTCAAGGTTAGCTCCGTCAATCGCCGCGGGAAAACCTGCCACGACACCCCGTAGCGGTCTTTCAGCCAGCCACACACGCTTTCCTCGCCGCCATTCGCGGTGAGCGCAGCCCACAGTCTATCGGTCTCTGCTTGATCGTCCGTCTCGACGGAAATCGAAACGGCCTCCGTCAAGGTGAAATGCGGGCCGGCGTCGAGGATCTGGTAGGGCACTCCGCCCAGTGAGAAATTGATGAGCCACGACGTCCCAAGCTCACCACTATCGATAAGAAACTTGTCTTCGACTTGACTTCCCGGAATGAGAGAGCAGTAGAAATCTGCGGCCTCGCGACCACGACCGTCGCGGAACCAAAGACAAGTTCGGATATTGCGGGACATGGTTGTCTCTTCGTAGGAGTGGATCAAGCCGCAAACTCGGCTTCTGCCTCGGGATGAAACGAGTAGGGGATCACCCCAATTTGCGGCGGACTCTGGCGAATACTTCATCGCCTGGGATCAGCTTCACTTCGCCACGCTCAATCTGAGCAATGCGTCGCTCAACCTCGATCTGCCACGCTTCCTCGACGCCGACATCCGTTTCCCCATCGAGAGATTCGATAAGGGCGAGCGCAAGCTCAGCTCGTTCATTCTCGTCAAGCTGTGCGGCTTTGCGCTTCAGTTCAATCAGAGCGGAGGACATGAAAACCTCTGCAGGAATGAGCGTTTCGAGCATACGCGGGCGTGGCGAGTTTGCGATTTGTAGAGCCCCAACGAAAAGTTGGCCGTTTGGCTGATGAGTAGGCGGATAGTGTGCGCTGGACAATTCTCGGAGGTCAACGGCCAACCCTCTGATCGATCTCGCTTTCGGCTGCCGGATATGGGGAACGGATCCGATAGGCACTCCCACGAGCTTCGGGGTGCCGATGCACGTCGGCTTGAGCGCTTTCGGACCGCTCCCTTCCTGCTCGACCAGGTGCGCGAGGTCGTCGCGCCCTCCCGTTCCCAATCAACGATCCTCGGGCCCGCGAAGCTGGGATGGACCGCTGCCTCGCTCGAGGCGCGGCAATCCGTTGGTCCGTGTCGCCCGCGGCGCCTCGACGACTAGGCGGCTGCGCACCGGGCGACGGTCTCGATCGTTCGCGTCGTCACGTCGCGTCCGAATGCGCGCTCGATCAACCGCATGAAGACGGGTCCCTTGTCCGTTGGCACATAGGCGGTGTAGACCTCCCTGCCGCGCCGGCAGAGCACGGTCGCCTGATCCTGCGTCAGCGGCAATGCGACGAGCGGCTCGCTGGCCTCGCGAAGGAAGCTGATGACGCGCTTGGCATGCGCAGGAACGCCGTGGCTCGAATAGGGTTCCGCTTCGAGAACCCGCCCGAGGTACGCCGCATCACGGACGATCGTGTAGAAGCTCCGCTGAACGGCCTTCGACATCGCCTCTTCGGCCAGGCGCTCCAGGATTCGATCGTCGGTCGATGGCGCATCGAAAACCACGTTGCCACTGGAGAGGACCGTGCGGACACGGTCGAAGCCGGCGACCTCGAACGCGCGCTTCAGCTCGTGCATCCTGGCGTTGAGCGGGCTGACTCCGCGGAGGAAGGCGACGTATCGAGGCATGTCCGTCGCGTGGCTCAACGCCCGAACGAAGCGGCACTGCGACACCGCGGCGACACGAACGCTCCGTTCGGGGTCATCCGATCGCTGATGCTGGAGGATGCTGACAAGCCGTCCGAGCGGGTCCCTGACGTAGAACCGGCGAACGCCCCACGGCTCGCTGACGGGTCCGTAGACCAACGGAACCTTGCCCTCGCGAACGCGACGCAGAGCTTCGTCGAGATCGTCCACCTCGATCGAGAGATCGGGCACCGGCGTGCCGGAACCGCCCTGGCTCGCGAAACTGACCTGCCGCCATCCTCGCGGAACCGGCGCAGGCGCGGATCCAGCCATGATCCATGGCGAGATCGAGACCCAGGATGCCCCGGCAGAACCCGTCCACCACGGACGGCTCGGACGCCTCGAGGTTGGCGATGATTCGTTTGACTCTCACCCGATCTCCAGGAACGCGGGCGGCGCTTCCCGACGGGAACGTTCGGCGAAGCGGCCTGAAGAGACCGCCCCAGCGCCGCGGGCGCTCAGCGCGCGTCGCCCTTGCGCTCCTGCGGCTGGAGTTGCTCCCAGGTATTCCATTCCTCCACGAGCCTTCCGTCCACGACGCGAGCGATGTTGATGCCGAGCAGCGTGATGGGCTCCCCGGTTTCCCGCATGTGGACATTCGCGGTCATGCGGGTAACGACTTTCTCGCCGTCCACCAGCTGATCCTCGATCCGGAACGAGTCCGCGGCATAGATGAAGAGCTTGTGGAAGTACAGGATGCTCTGTCGGAATCCTTCGAGGTCGCGGTCGCCCGTCGACGTGTGCCCGACGTAGTTCGGCGCAATCAACTGATCCAGCGCCGAAAGATCTGCCAAGGCATAGAGATCGACCAGTCGTCGGAAGACGGCCTTCATGGACTCCGGAACATCGGATGCCGCTGGGTTGCTCATGGTGCTGTGCCCTCCTCTTCCAACATGTCCCATCTCCGGTGGCGATGAACCCGTCGAGGCTCGTGGCGGTGAAGTATTGCGTCTTCACGGAATCAACCTGGGATCGCGCGAGTCGTCCTGCCGCCGGACCCGGCATTCCCGGGTGCGACGGCTCCGCCGGACAGGCTGCGTTCCGCGGAACGCCACCCGAGGATGAACCGGCGTGCGCGAGGTTCGTCCCCCGCGCCGCAACGTACGCGCGTTCGGCTGCGGGTGCAATCGGCCCTTGCGTTCCTTCGGCGATCGGCACATACTG
>DAOMBL010000415.1:0-3569 GCA_035427325.1 Casimicrobiaceae bacterium | reverse complement strand
CAGACCCCGTCGGGCTGAATCCGAAGCGGCCGGGCTGAAGCCCGACCCACAGCGGAGGGGGTCGTGGGTCGGCCTTGTGGGTCGGCCTTGTGGGTCGGCCTTCAGGCCGACGCTTTTCGCTTTTCGCGGTCTTCGGCACAGACCCCGTCGGGCTGAATCCGAAGCGGCCGGGCTGAAGCCCGACCCACAGCGGTCGCGGCACGACCCGACGGGCTAGTGCAACGGCCCCGCCGGGACCGGTGCGACGATCGCTGGCGTCGGCGACGAATGGTGGCAGACCATGCGCCAGCCGGTCGGCGTGCGCATGAACACGTTGGTCGCGGCGGCCGTGCCGCGCGGACTGCCGTCGGCGAGGAACGCGTGTTCGATCGCGCTCTGCACGGCGAGCCCGACGGTGTCGATCGCGATCGGCTGCTCCAGCCTAAAGCGCAGGCGCGTGTCGGAGGCGAACAGCTGCTCCCACGCGTTGCGGATCGCCTCGTAGCCGACGAGCCGGGGACCGCCCGGGTGCACGCAGACCACTTCCTCGTCGTCCGCCCAGGTGGCCATCATCGCGTCGAGGTCGCGCGCCTCGAACGCCTGGTAGAACGCCAGCGCGGCGTCCTGCGGCGTCGTGTAGATCGGCGGCGTGCGTACCTTGGCCATGGTCAGGCGGACGGCGGGAGACTCGGGCGCGCCAGATTGTAGACCAGCTCGGGCGAGAGTTCCCGCATGCACCTGAAGTGGCCGAGCGGACATTCGCGCTTGAAGCAGGGACTGCACGCGATGTCGATCTTCGCGACGCTCGCCAGCGACGAGAGCGGCGGCGTGTAGGCCGGCGACGAGCTGCCGAACAGCGCGACGACCGGGACGCCGACCGCCGCGGCCGCGTGCATCAGCCCGGAGTCGTTGCTGACGACGACCGTCGCCGCCGAGAGGAGGTCGATCGCCGTGCCGAGGTCCGTCTTGCCGGTCAGGTCGCGGATCGCGCGGGCGGTGCCGCCGGCGGCGGCCATCACGGCGTCGGCGGAGAGCTTGTCGTTCGGCGAGCCCAGCAGCCACACGCGCGCGCCCGCCTCGACGAAGAGCCTGGCGAGCGTCGCGAAGTGCGTGGGCGGCCAGCGTTTCGACGGGCCGAACTCCGCACCCGGGCACAGGATCGCGAGCGGACCCTCGCCCTTGAGCCGCATCGTCCGGATCGCCGCGTCGCGGTTCGCGATGTGGGGCACCAGCACCGGCGCGGGCGGCATCGGCACGCGGGTGCCGGGCGGTCCCGCGAGCGAGCAGAACCGGTCGACGAGGCGCGGCAGCTCGCGCTTGTCGAGCCTGCGCACGTCGTTCAGCAGGATGCGCCGCATCTCGCCGCGGAAGCCGATGCGGCGCGGGATGCGCGCGAGCCAGGGAATCAGCGCCGACTTGAAACTCATCGGCAGCACGAACGCGCGCACGTAGTGCTCGCGGGCGAGGTCGCGTGCGATCCGGCGCCGCTCCGCGAACGCGAGACGGCCGTGGCCGATCGGATGCTCGACGATCCGCCTGATGCCGCGCACGCGGGCGAAGACCGGCGCGCACCAAGGCGGCACGAGCACGTCGATCGACGGCTCCTCGCACGTCTCGCGCAGGAGCGAGACCAGCGGCTCGGCGAGGATCGCGTCGCCGACCCAGGACGGCGCGACGATCAGCGTGCGGTCCATCGCCGGGCGGCTCGATGCGCGGGGCGCGCGGCGCCGCGACCGGTCGCGGGGCGCGGAACGCGCGCCCCGCGTCGGCTCAGTGTCCGCCCGCGTGCGGTCCGCCCGCGAGGCGGTAACGCGTGCCGCAGTAGGGACACGAGGCCTCGCCGGTCTTCTCGATCTCGAGGTACACGCGCGGATGCGAACTCCACAGAGGCATCGCCGGGTTCGGGCAGAACGCCGGCAGGTGCTTCGGGTCGAGGACGACCGCGTCGTCGGTCCGCAGCGCGGGGGAGGCGTCCATCGTCACACCTTCGCGAGCCAGTGCTTCTTCGACGCGTTCTTCCCGTTCACCGTCTCGAAGAAGAGGTCCTGCAGTTTCTTCGTGACGGGTCCGCGCGAGCCGGAGCCGATCGGGCGCTGGTCGTACTCGCGGATCGGAGTCACTTCGGCCGCGGTGCCGGTGAAGAACGCCTCGTCGGCGATGTAGACCTCGTCGCGCGTGATGCGCCGCTGGTAGACCGGGATCCGCAGTTCGTGCGCGAACTCGATGATCGTCGCGCGCGTGATGCCTTCGAGCGCGCCGCCCGAGAGATCCGGGGTGTGCAGCGCGCCGTCGCGCACGATGAACACGTTCTCGCCCGAACCCTGGCACAGGAACCCCTGCGGGTCGAGCAGCATCGCCTCGTCGTAGCCGTCGTGCGTGACTTCCTGGTTCGAGAGGATCGACACCGAGTAGTTGCCGACCGCCTTCGCCTTGCACATCGTGATGTTGGGGTGGTGGTGCGTGAACGACGAGGTCTTCACGCGGATGCCCTTCTCGATGCCGTCGGCGCCGAGGTAGGCACCCCAGGGCCAGGCGCCGATCGCGACGTGGACCGGGTTCGACTTCGCGGCGACGCCCATCGCCTTGCTGCCGTAGAACGCGATCGGGCGGATGTAGCAGGATTCGAGGCCGTTGCGGCGCACGCACTCCTTCTGCGCCTCCTCGAGTTCGGCCTTCGAGTACGGGAGCTTCATGCCGAAGATCCGCGCCGAGTTGGCGAGCCGGTCGGTGTGGTCGGACAGGCGGAAGATCGCCGGGCCGTCGACCGTCTTGTAGCAGCGTACGCCCTCGAAGACGCCCATCCCGTAGTGCAGCGTGTGGGTCAGCACGTGGGTCGTCGCCTCGCGCCACGGCACGAGTTTCCCGTCGTACCAGATCCAGCCGTCACGGTCCGCCATCGACATCGCCAGCGCTCCTCGTCGTGTCGCCCGGGATTCTACCGCTCCGGCGCGCGCTTGCGCCTTGCGGCCGATCCCGCGCAAAATAGGTCATGCAGATTGACCTATTCTGGCGCCCCCGGCGCCGCCCGTCAAGACAGGAAGTGCGATGAACCTGCGCGCCGGCGCGCTCGACGCCGCGATCGAACTCATGTACTTCGCCTACCGCGGCTTCGTCGGCGAGGCCGACCGGGTGCTCGCCCTGCGCGGCCTCGCGCGGGCGCACCACCGCGTGCTGTTCTTCGTGGCGCGCCTCAAGCGCCCCACGGTGGGCGAACTGCGTCGCACGCTCTCGGTGTCGAAGCAGTCGCTCGCCGGGCCGCTGCGCGAACTGAAGCGGCAGGACCTGATCGCCTGGCACGCCGACCCGGGGGACGCGCGGGTGCGCCGGCTCGCGCTGACGCCGTCGGGGCGCGCGCTCGAGCGCCGGCTCTCGGTGCTGCAGCGCCGGGCGTTCCGCGCGGTCTTCGCGCAGGCTGGCCCGCGCGACGAGGCGGGGTGGCGGGCCGTGATGCACCGTCTCGCCCGCGACGAACTGCTGCGTTCGGGTCGCGAACTTGACCTGGAGGGCGTGGCGCCGCCCGGCGGAGGCACCGGGACGCGGCCCGTCAGGCGCCCCGCTCGGGCGTGTTGATGGCCTGCGGGCGCCCGGGC
>DAOMBL010000414.1:0-3581 GCA_035427325.1 Casimicrobiaceae bacterium | reverse complement strand
CGGGCGTTGCCCGCCTCCAGCGCGAGGCGGTAGCGCGCCCAGCGGTCGTCGAGGCCGATCGCGCCCCGCGCGATCAGGGCCGCGAACACCGGTTCGCACGCGTCGGGCGTGGCGCTGCCGGTGAACCAGAGCGGCTTCGCATCGAGGAGCGCGGCGTCGCCCGAGGCCGCGCGGGCCGCCTGGAACGCGTAGCAGCGAAGGTCCGTGTCCTCGGGCGGCGTGGCGTCGAGCGTCGCGGTGAACTGCGCCCAGTCGGCGCGCTTGCCGAGCGCGCGCAACCCGTCCGACCGGGCGCGCGCGGCGAGCGGCGTCGATTCGACCTTCGCCACGAACGCCCGGATCGCCTCCGGGCTCGCCGTGTCGATGCCGAGCTTGAACTGCCAGTACGCGACGTAGGGTTCGAGCGGATGGCCCTTCGCGCGCGGCGCGAGCTGGTCCAGGCGCGCGCGGTCGCCCCGCTCGAACGCGGCCTTGGCGGCGAGCACGTCGGCGTCGGTGCCCTGGGCGGAGGCACCGGTCGCGGCGGCGAGGGAGGCCAGGACGAAGGCGGCGCACCGCGCCGCGGAGAGAACGGGCATCACGGTTTCCGATTGTCGCGGTTCGCGGGGCCTGGGACAACCGGCCCGCCCCTCTGGGACCGCAGGAAACGTGCCGGGTTCGACGCCGGGGTGCCCCGTTGCTAGAATCCCCTCGCCGCCGGAACGCCGGTTCGAACCGCCAGGGAGCGCTCGATGCCGCAACGCAGGACCGCCGAGCCGCTGGTCGGCATCGTGATGGGCAGCGACAGCGACTGGGACACGATGAAGCACGCTGCCGCGCAGCTCGACGCGTTCGGCGTCGCCTTCGAGGCGCGCGTGCTCTCGGCGCACCGGATGCCCGACGACATGTTCGAGTACGCGGAGGACGCCCAGACGCGCGGCCTGCGCTGCATCGTCGCCGGCGCGGGAGGCGCGGCGCACCTGCCGGGCATGCTCGCGTCCAAGACGCCGGTGCCGGTGCTGGGTGTCCCGGTGCCCTCGAAGTACCTGCGCGGCGAGGATTCGCTGCTGTCGATCGTCCAGATGCCGAAGGGCATCCCGGTCGCGACCTTCGCGATCGGCGAGGCCGGCGCGGCCAACGCGGCCCTGTTCGCCGTCGCGATGCTCGCCGCGACCGACCCCGGTCTCGCGCGGAAGCTCGCCGCGTTCCGCGTGAAGCAGACGGCCGCCGCGCGCGCGATGCGCGTGCCGCCCGAGACGCGGCCGGTCTGAGCGGCGGCAGCCGCCGCATCGCGTCGTTGCGGGCACGTCGATGAGCGGCATCGCTCCCGGCTCCTGGCGGGGCCTCCTGGGCGGCGGCCAGCTCGGCCGCATGTTCTCGATGGCCGCGCAGGCCATGGGCTACCGCGTCGCCGTGCTCGACCCGGCGGCCGACGGCCCGGCCGCGAGCGTCGCCGACCGCCACATCCACGCCGACTATCTCGACCGCGCCGGGCTCGCGCGTCTCGCCGCGCTCGTCGCGGCGGCGACCACGGAATTCGAGAACGTGCCCTCCGCCGCGCTCGACTTCCTCGCGAAGTCGGTCCGCGTGGCGCCGGGGGCCTCGAGCGTGGCGATCGCGCAGGATCGCATCAGCGAGAAGACGTTCCTCTCGGGCCACGGGTTTCCCGTCGCGCCGCACGCGGTCCTGCGCGAGGCCGGCGACCTCGCCTCGGTCGATGCCTCGCTCGTCCCCGGCATCGTCAAGAGCGCCCGGCTCGGCTACGACGGCAAGGGGCAGGTCCGCGTGGCGGGCGTCGACGAAGCGGCCGCGGCGTTCGACACCCTCGGGCGCGTTCCCTGCGTGCTCGAGCGATTCGTCGATCTCGCGGTCGAGGTGTCGGTGATCGTCGCCCGGGACGACACAGGCGCCGTCGCGACCTGGCCGATCGCCGAGAATCGCCATCGCGACGGCATCCTCGACGTGACGATCCTGCCCGCACGCATCGAGCCCGCGCTCGCGGAGCGGGCGACCTCCCTCGCCGCCGCGATCGCTCAGTCGCTCGACTACCGCGGCATCCTGTGCGTCGAGATGTTCGTGACGCGCGCGGGCGCGCTGCTCGTCAACGAGATCGCGCCCCGGCCGCACAACAGCGGGCACGCCACGATCGATGCCTGCGCGACCTCGCAGTTCGAGCAGCAGGTGCGGGTGCTCGCCGGCCTGCCGCTCGGCGACACCGCGCAGCACACGCCGGCGGTGATGGTCAACCTGCTGGGCGACGCGTGGTATCCGGACGCGAACTCCGCCGGACGCCGCGAGCCCGCGTGGGAGCGCGTCCTCGCGCATCCGCGCGTGAAGCTCCATCTCTACGGCAAGCACGAGGCCCGGCGCGGCCGCAAGATGGGCCACGCGACCTGCCTCGGCGCGACGCTCGACGAGGCGCTCGCGACCGCGCGCGCGGTGAAGGGCGACCTCGGCATCGCCGGCGCGGACGAACTCGCGTGAGCGGGACGGACACGGCGGCGCACGGCGGCGCGCCGCTCGAAGGCGTGCGCGTGCTCGACCTCACGCGTCTCCTGCCGGGGCCGGTGTGCACGATGCACCTCGCCGACCTGGGCGCCGACGTCGTCAAGGTCGAGGACACCGGCCCGGGCGACTACGCCCGCACCCTCGGCGCGAAGCCCGGCGCGACGAGCGCGTTCTTCCGCATGGTCAACCGCAACAAGCGCTCGATCGCGCTCGACCTCAAGTCCGCGGGCGGACGCGACGCCTTCCTCGCGCTCGCCGCGCGCGCCGACGTCGTCGTGGAGAGCTTCAGGCCGGGCGTGGTCGATGCGCTGGGCGTGGGCTACGACGCCGTGCGCCCGGTACGCGAAGCGGTCGTCTACGCGTCGATCACCGGCTACGGCCAGACCGGGCCGCGCGCGGCGTTCGCCGGCCACGACATCAATTACCTCGGCCGTGCGGGCGTGCTCGACCAGACCGGCACGCGCGGCGGGCCGCCGGCGCTCTCGAACCTGCAGGTCGCCGACCTCCTCGGCGGCGCGCTCACCGCGGCCGTGGCGATCCTCGCGGCGCTCGCCGGCGCGGCGAGGACGGGTCGCGGGCGCTACATCGACGTGGCGATGGCCGATGCATCGCTCGCCCACAACATCTTCGCGCTGCACGCGCTCGAGCAGGACGGCGCGACCGCACCGCGCGGCGAGGACCTCCTGACCGGCGGCGTGCCCTGCTACGGCGTCTATCCGACGAAGGACGGCCGCTGGCTCGCCGTCGGCGCGCTCGAGGCGAAGTTCTGGCGCACGCTGTGCGCGACCCTGGGGCGCGACGACCTCGTCGCGGGCGGGCTCGCGACCGGCGAGCGCGGCGAGCGTGTCCGGCGCGAACTGGAGGCGGTGTTCGCGACCCGGACGCTCGCCCAGTGGACCGACGTGTTCGACGGCGTCGACGCGTGCGTCACGCCGGTGGCGACGCCCGGGGAGGCGCTCGACGACCCGCAGTTCCTCGCGCGCGGCATGGTCGTGCGCGAGGGCTCGGGCTCGCTCGCGTTCGCGCCGCCGTGGACGATGTTCGGTTCGGGCGTGCGCGCGGTTCGTCCGGCGCCCGCCCAGGGCGAGCACACG
>DAOMBL010000413.1:0-3584 GCA_035427325.1 Casimicrobiaceae bacterium | reverse complement strand
GGACGATCGGACTCAGCGCGCCGGATCGCGCGCGTGCAGCGCTTCGTCGCGCAGGACGTGGAGCAGCGCGAGGCGCTGCGGCGCGATCCGGCCGTCGTCCACCGCGGCGCGGATCGCGCACCCCGGCTCGCGGAGGTGGCGGCAGTCGCGAAAGCGGCAGTGGCCGACGAGCGGTCGCATCTCGACGAACGCCGCCGCCAGCGCGTCCGGCTCGGCGTGCGCGAGCCCGAACACCTTCATGCCCGGAGAATCGACGATCCACGCGCTCGCGTCCGCGGCGAGCACATGGAGGGCCGTCTCGGTGGTCGTGTGGCGTCCGCCCCCGAGAGCAGCGGACACGGTTCCGGTGCGCGCGTCCGCGCCGGGCACGATCGCGTTGAGGAGGGTCGACTTGCCCATGCCGGACTGCCCGATCAGCACGCTGCGCTGGCCGGCGAGGAAGCCCTCGAGCGTGGCGACCGAGCGCGTCGCGGAGCACTCGACCACCGGATAGCCGAGCGCGCGGTAGGGCTCGAGGCGTTCGCGCAAGGCGCCGAAACCGGCGAGATCCTGCTTGTTCGCGCACAGCACGAAGCGGCAGGACTCGAGTTCGGACGCGACGATCCAGCGGTTGAGCAGGTTCTCGTCGACGGCGAGGTCGGGCGCGACGACGCCGATGACCTGGGTCGCGTTCGCGGCGAGCACCTTCTCGCGGAAGGCGTCGGAGCGGTAGAGGAGCGAGGTCCGCGCTTCGACCGACACGATCGCGTCGCTCCCCGCGACATGCTCGAAGGCCACGCGGTCGCCGCATGCGACGAGCGTGCGGCGCCCCTTCAGCACGCAATCGACGACATCGCCACCGTCGTCGGGCCGGACGTCGTACCGGCGGCGCCGGGCGGCGACGATGAGGCCGCGCCTGGCCGTCATGGTTCGATCCGGCCCGGCGCGCGAGACGAGGTCACCGGCGGGCCGCGCCGTCGCCAAGGGCGATCCCTTCGGTGCGGGCCGCGCAGGCGAGGTCGTTCGCCGTGATGCCGCCGGCGTCGTGCGTCGACCAGGCGACCGTGCAGCGCCCCCAGCCGACGGCGAGGTCCGGATGGTGGTCGACCTCGTTCGCGAGGTCGGCGACGCGGTTCGCGAACGTCATCGCCGCGCGAAAGTCGGCGAACGCGTACGTCTTCGAGATCCGGCCTGCGCTCGCGGTCCAGCCCGGCGGCGCATCGAGGGCGCGGCGAACGGTCCCCCCGTCGGATCTCGGCGCGCCGGCGCGGATCGGGCGCGCCGCCAGGGAGGCGAGCGTCTCGATCATCGGTGCGTCACGGCGGAAACCGGTAATGCTCGCGGTCGAGGTACGCGGCGAGGTCGGACTCCTCCTCGGGGAAGTAGGAGAGGCCGAGCTGCGTGTTGCAGTACGCGACCTGCGCGGCGAGCTGCGCGGGAGTCTTCACACGCCGGTCCGCCCGGGTGTAGATGCGCGTCGCGCTGCCGTCGAACTGGCGCGCGTGGCACGCGTCGCATTCCTTCTTCGCGAGGATCATGCCCGCCGCGGCATTGCCCGAAGCGTAGGGCTTGGCGGACTGCGCCATGACGATCGCCACCGCCGCGGTCCATGCCGCCGCGGTCGCGCCCATGGCGAAGAGCACCGGGATGCGTCGCCGGCTCATGCGACCGCGGCCGACGTCGCGGGTGATTGCCGCCGCAGCGCCTCGAGGTGGGCGACCCGCAGCGCCGCCGGCGGATGGGAGTCGTAGAACGCCGAGTGCAGCGGATCCGGCGTCAGCGTGGCCGCGTTGTCCTCGTAGAGCTGCACGAGCGCGGAGACCATCGCGGCGCCCGAGGCGTGCCTCGCCGCGAACGCGTCGGCTTCGTACTCGTGGCGGCGCGAGTACCACGAGCCGATCGGGCCGAGCAGGAAGGTGAACGCGGGGAGCGCGAGCGCGAAGAGCACGAGCACGACACCCGCCCGCGCGGGCTCGAACGCCACGCCCAGGCCCTCCCAGAACCACGGCGACGCCGCGAGCCAGGCGAGGAGCGCGAACACCGCGAGCGAAACGGCGGCCGACCAGGCGATACGCTTGCCCACGTGCTTCAGCCGGAAGTGACCGAGTTCGTGCGCGAGGATCGCCTCGGCCTGGTCGGGGGTCAGGCGCGAGGCGAGCGTGTCGAACATCACGATGCGCTTCGCCCGGCCGAAGCCGGTGAAGTAGGCGTTGCCGTGGCTCGACCGCTTCGAGCCGTCCATCAGGTAGAGCCCGCGCGGCTCGAAGCCGCAGCGCGCGAGCAGGGCCTCGACGCGCGCGCGCAGCGGTCCCTCCGGCATCGGGGTGAACCGGTTGAAGAGCGGCGCGATCAGCGTCGGGAAGGCCCAGGCGACGACGAGCTGGAAGCCGACCCACAGTGCGAAGGCCGCGAGCCACCAGGCCGCCCCCGCGCCGCGCATCAGCGCGATCAGCGCCGCGACGAGCGGGAGCCCCAGCACCGCCGCGACGGCGGCGCCTTTCGCGAGGTCGCCGAACCAGGTCGCGGGCGTCGTCCGGTTGAAACCGAAACGCGCTTCGACGACGAAGGTGCGCCACGCCGAGAACGGCAGCGACACCGCGGCGAAGACGAGCGCAACGGCGACGACGAGCGCGAGGTCCTGCACCAGCGGAGGCGCGTCGATGCGGCCGGTCGCGCCGGCGAGGACGCGCATGCCTCCGCCGAGCGTCATGGCGAGGAGCGCGAGCGTGCCCGCGGCCGACGCGGCCAGCGCGAGGCGCGTCTTCGCGATCGTGTAGTCGGCCGCCTTGCGGTGCGCGTCGGCGCTGACGCGGCCGGCGAACGCGGCCGGAACGCGCCCGCGGTGCGCGCGCACGTGCGCGAGGTGGCGCAGCGCGAGCCAGGCCTCGACGGCGAACGAGAGCGCGAGCACGGCGAGGAAGACCTGCGAGAACGCGGAGGCGGTCATCGGGGGGGGCTGTGCGAGAATGCCCGATTCATTCTACGACAGCGGAGCCTCCGCTGCCTCGCCCGATGGCCTCCCCGACCGTTGCCGCCGCCGACGACCGGCTGATCTGGATCGACCTCGAGATGACCGGACTTCGACCGGACGCCGACCGCATCCTCGAGGTGGCGCTGGTCGTGACCGACGCCTCGCTCGCGACGATCGCCGAGGCCCCGGTCTGGGTCGTCCACCAGGCGGACGCGACGCTCGACGCGATGGATGCGTGGAACCGCGGGACCCACGGGCGCTCCGGCCTCATCGACAGGGCGAAGGCGTCGGTGCTGGACGAGGCGGCGGTCGAGGCTGCCGCGCTCGCGTTCCTGCGCGCTCACGTGCCGGCGAAGGCCTCGCCGATGTGCGGCAACTCGATCTGCCAGGACCGGCGCTTCCTCGCGCGCTGGATGCCCGCGCTCGAGGACCACTTCCACTACCGCAACCTCGACGTGTCGACGCTGAAGGAACTGGCGCGCCGGTGGTCGCCGGAGGTCGCGAAGGCCTTCGCCAAGGAGTCGAAGCACACGGCGCTCGCCGACGTGTACGAATCGATCGACGAACTGCGGCACTACCGCGCGCAGTTCCTGCGGGTGGACGCGTGAAGTACTGCAGCGACTGCGGCTCGCCG
>DAOMBL010000412.1:0-3586 GCA_035427325.1 Casimicrobiaceae bacterium | reverse complement strand
GGGCGACCTGTTCGAACTCCTCCCGCAACTCACCGCCGCCCTCCCCGCGCGCTGATCCTCGTCGCGGTGAACGCTCCGCCCGCTTCCGGCACGACGCGCATCCGCGAAGTCCGGATCGCCGACTGGGACGCGTTCGGCCGCTACATCGACGGTCGCGACGGCTGGGCGTTCAGGGGACAGCGCGACGCGGGCTGGCCGCTCCTGAGTTCGCTGTCGCGCAGGCTGCACGCCTCGGGCGCCGATGCGGACACCTGGCGCGGGCGCGAGGAGCGCGCGATCCGGATCTTCCGGCGCAAGGCCCACATCTACCTGCCCGACCGCTCCGCGCTGAACGACACGCTGCGCTGCCTCGCGATGATGCAGCACCACGGTGCGCCGACCCGGCTCTTCGACTTCACCAAGTCTCCGTTCGTCGCCGCGTTCTTCGCGTTCGAGTTCGCTCCCGCGGACGCCGCCGTCTACGCGCTCGACACGCCGAGGCTGTGGAGCGCCGCACCGCGCTTCGACCGGAACCTCACGCGCGACGCGATCGACCCGCAGGTTCCAGGGAACTTCGAGCGCTACTTCGCGCCGGGGACCCTGCCGCTCGTGTGGGTCGGCGAGCCCTCGCAGATGGACCGGCGCCTGGTCGCGCAATCCGGCCTCCTCGTCATGCCGGGAACGCTCACGCACCCCCTCGCGGAACTGCTCGACGCCTACGACGACCGCGAGCCGCTGATCGAGAAGATCGTGCTCGACCGCACGCTCCGCGCGGAGGCGATGCACCAGCTCTACCGGATGAACATCACCCAGGCCACGCTCTTTCCCGACCTCGAGGGGCTCGCGCGCTCGATCGCCTACGAGCTCGAGGAAACCTGGCCGACCGCGTCGCGCGACGACTGAGCGCGAGGCCTCGGCGCGCCCCCGCGAAGCCGGGGCGCCCGGTCACGGTTCGCGTGCCGTTCCGCCGCACGGCGATCCATGCGGCCGACAGGCGCCCCGGAGCGCCCGAAACGGGCCCGAAATCGACTGTCGGCCGCTTGACATTCGGCCGCGGACGACGTACGATCCGCCGATCGTTCATGTAGTATGTACTCCATGCACGAACGGCGGCGCCCCGAGACCCGCCGGACGCCCCCCGAACCGCCCAACGAACCGCCCGGAGACCGCCCATGTACGACGCCTTCCAGACCGACCGCCTGATCGACCTCTGGCTCACCGAGGACATCGGCGCCTGCGACCTCACCGCCCAGGTGATGATCGAGGCATCCGAGCGCGGCGCGTTCACGATGAACGCCCGCGAACCCATCGTCGTGGCGGGCATCGACGTCGCCGCCCGCGTCTTCAAGCGCTACGATCCCGAGGTCGAGGTGCGCGTGCTGGTCCGCGACGGCGACCGGATCGCCAAGGGAGCGAAGATGATGAACGTGAGCGGCCCGGCGCGCAGCCTGCTCACCGCCGAGCGCACCGCGCTCAACATCGCGCAGCGGATGTGCGGCATCGCGACCGAGACCGCGCGGTACGTCGACGCGATCCGCGGCACGCGCGCCCGCCTGATCGACACGCGCAAGACCACGCCGGGCCTGCGCATGCTGGAGAAGCACGCGGTGACCTGCGGCGGCGGGCTCAACCACCGCCTCGGGCTCGACAACGGCGTGATGATCAAGGACAACCACATCGCCGTCTGCGGCAGCATCGCGAAGGCCGTCGAGCGGGCCCGTCGCCTGCTGCCGGTCCTGACCAAGCTCGAAGTCGAGTGCGATCGGGTCGAACAGGTACGCGAGGCGCTCGCCGCCGGCGTCGACGTCATCATGCTCGACAACATGTCGGTGCCCGACATGGCCGAAGCGGTCAGGATCGTCGCGGGGAAGGTGAAGCTCGAGGCGTCCGGAGGCATCCGGATGGAGACGATCCGCCCGATCGCGGAGACCGGCGTCGACTTCATCTCCACGTCGAAGACGCACCAGTCGGCCCCGGCGGTCGACATCGGCCTGGACGAGACGGCCTAGCGATCGACGGGCGCGGCATGCGAACGGGCACGTTCTTCTTCGTGGTCGGTCCGAGCGGCGTGGGCAAGGACACGCTGATCGACGGCGCGCGCGCGGCGTTCGCGGCCGACCCGACGTGGGTGTTCGCCACGCGCACCATCACCCGCCCCGCCGACGCGGGCGGCGAGCGCCACGACGCGATGACCGAGGACGCGTTCGCCGCGGCCGAGCGCGAGGGCGCCTTTCTCATCACCTGGTCGGCGCACGGCCACCGCTACGGGCTGCGGTCGGCGCTGCTCGACGACCTCCGCGCGGGCCGCAGCGTCATCGCCAACGGCTCGCGCGCCTCGATCGCGGAACTGGCGACGCGCGTGCCCCGGCTCGTCGTCGTGGCCGTCAGCGCCCGGCGCGAATCGCTCGGCGGCCGCATCGCCGGCCGGGGGCGCGAACAGGGCGAAGCCATCCAGGCGCGCCTCGACCGGCGCGTGGACCTCTACCTCCCGCCCGGCGTCGAGCGCGCCGATGTCGCCACCGACGGAACGAGCGACGAGGGCACCACGCACTCCCTCGCCGCGAGCACCGCGGCGAACCGGCGCCTGCGCGTGGTCCGCTATCCGGTCGACACCTGGCGCGAACGCGTCGCGTACCTGCCGCCCGCGAGCATCGTCGGATCGGCGGGATACCTGGGTTCCGAGCGGGTCGAGGTCGCGGCGGGCGACCGGCGCATCCTCGCGACCGTGCACGTCGCGGACACCGAGCCCCGCCTCGCCGGCGACGAGATCGGGCTCTCGCGGCAGGCGTTCGACGACCTCGGCGTTCCGGCCGGCACGCGCGTCGACCTGCGGCGCGCGGAGGCTCCGCCGACCCGCGACCTGCTGCGGGCGAAGCTCCGCGGAACGGCGCTCTCCGAGGCGGAGTACGCGCGGCTCCTGCGCGACGTCGTCGAGGGGCGGTACGCGCCCTCCGAGATCGCCGCGTTCCTCGTGTCGGCCACGCAGCAGCTCACCGACGACGAGGTCGTGGCGCTCGCGCGCGTGCGGAGCACGTTCATGTCGCCGATGCACTGGGACGCCCCGATCGTCGTCGACAAGCACTCGATGGGGGGGGTGCCGGGCAGCCGCATCACGCTCGTCGTCATCCCGATCGTCGCCGCGCACGGCCTCTCGATTCCCAAGACCTCGTCGCGGGCGATCACCTCCGCCGCGGGCACCGCCGACGCGATGGAGGTGCTATCGCGCGTCGACCTGACCGCCGACGAGGTGCGCGACACCGTGCGCCGCACGCGAGGATGCATCGCGTGGAACGGCCGCCTCAACCACTCGGCGCTCGACGACGTGATGAACGCGATCACGCGCCCGCTCGGCATCGATTCCAACCGCTGGTCGGTGGCGTCGATCCTCTCGAAGAAGCTGACCGCCGGATCCACGCACGTGATCATCGACCTGCCGTTCGGCCCGCAGGCGAAGCTCCGCACCCGCGACCAGGCCGTCGAACTCGGCCGGCTGTTCGAGCGCGTGGGCGCCGCGCTGGGCCTCGTCGTCGAGGCGGATGCCACCGACGGCTCGGCGCGGATCGGACGCGGCATCGGTCCCTCGCTCGAGGTCCGCGACGTGCTGCAG
>DAOMBL010000411.1:0-3590 GCA_035427325.1 Casimicrobiaceae bacterium | reverse complement strand
GAAGCGTCTTTCGTGGGTCGGCCTTCAGGCCGACGCATTTCGATCGCACCGGCACAGACCCCGTCGGGCTGAAGCCCGACCCACCGCAATCACCGCATCCCGTCGGGCTGAAGCCCGACCCGCAGAGGGGCCGAAGCCGGGCCTACGCGGACGGCCACAGCCACGCCGCGCCCCGCACGCCGCTCGAATCGCCGTGACGGTGGCGCACGAGCTTCGTGTCGACGCGGTCGGAGAAGACCCACGGCCCCCACAGACGCGGAACGCTCGCGTAGAGGCGATCGAGGTTCGACAACCCTCCGCCCAGCACGATCACGTCGGGATCGAGGATGTTGATCACGTGCGCGAGCGCGCGCGCGAGACGTTCCTCGTAGCGCGCGAGCGTAGCCTCGCAGCGGACATCGCCCGATGCCGCGCCGGCGAGGATGGCCTCCGGCGTCGCGTCGGCACCGGTGGCGGCACGGTGGTCGCGAGCCATGCCGGGACCCGACAGGAAGGTCTCGATGCAGCCCGATCGACCGCAGAAGCAGCGGTGGCCCGGGCGTTCGTCGTCGCGGGGCCAGGGCAGCGGATTGTGGCCCCATTCGCCGGCGATGCCGTTGGGGCCGTCGAGGACGCGACCGCGCACGACGACTCCGGCGCCGACGCCGGTGCCCAGGATCACGCCGAACACGACTTCGCTGCCCTCGCCCGCTCCATCGGCGGCTTCCGAGAGCGCGAAGCAGTTCGCGTCGTTGGTCACGCGGACCTCGCGATCCAGGCGCACGGCGAGATCCTCGCGGATCGGGCGGCCGTTCAGGCAGACCGAATTGGCGCCGCGCAGCCTTCCGCTCGCGCGCGAGATCGACCCCGGGGTGCCGACGCCCACGCTCGCTCGTTCGCCCAGCGCCCGCTCGGCGTCGCCGACGAGCGCCACGATCGTACGCAGCGTCGCGTCGTAGTCGCCCTGGGGCGTGGGCACGCGCTGGCGGAAGCGCGCGCGCCCCGCACGGTCGAGCGCGATGGCCTCGATCTTGGTTCCGCCCAGGTCCACCCCGATGCGAATCCCCGTCCCAGGGACGGCGTCCCCGGTTTCCCTGGATGCTTGCGCCATGCGCCGATCATAGCCTCCCGGCGGGAGCGATCGGTTGCGCGGCGGAGGGTCATGGCCGAAGATGGCGGTTTCGCCACTCCGGGAAACCGTTCCATGCGCGCCTTCCGCCTCGCCGCCGCCCTCGCCGCGTTCGCCGTGTCTCCGGCGTTCGCCCAGCTCAACGTGATCTGTCCGGTGCAGGCCGAGTGGTGCAACCTCGCCGCCACGGAATTCGAGAAGGAAACCGGCATCAAGGTCTCGATGACGCTCAAGGGCTCGGGCGAGGCCTTCGCCCAGATCGCCGCCGAACGGGCGAATCCGAAGCTCGACCTCTGGTACGGCGGCACCGGCGACCCGCACCTGCAGGCGGCCGAACAGGGACTCACCGACGAGTACCGCTCGCCGCGCCTCGCCGAACTCCATCCCTGGGCGCGCAAGCAGGCGGAGGCGTCGAAGTTCCGCACCGTCGGCATCTACCTCGGGATGCTCGGCTTCGGCTACAACACGGAACTCCTCGCCAAGCGCAAGGTCGCCGCACCCGCCTGCTGGCGCGACCTCGTCAAGCCCGATTTCAAGGGCGAGGTGCAGATGGCGAATCCGAACGCGTCGGGCACCGCCTACACGATGATCGCGACCATCGTGCAACTGATGGGCGAGGACGCCGCCTTCGCGTACCTGAAGGCGCTGCACCTGAACATCAACCAGTACCCGCGTTCGGGCGTCGCGCCGGTCAAGGCGGTGGCGCGCGGCGAGACGACCGTGTCGATCTCGTTCATCCACGACGTCGTCACCGAGGCGCAGGCCGGCTTCCCGGTGAAGGCGGCCGCGCCCTGCGAGGGCACCGGGTACGAGATCGGCTCGATGTCGATCGTCAAGGGCGCACGCAACCTCGAGAACGCGAAGAAGTTCTACGAATGGGCGCTGACGCCGAAGGCGCAGGCGCTCGGCGCGCAGGCGAAGCAGTTCCAGCTTCCGTCGAACGTCGCGACGCCCGTGTCGCCGCTCTCGCCGAAGATGGCCGACGTCAAGCTCATCGACTACGACTTCGCGAAGTACGGCACCTCGGCCGAGCGCAAGCGCCTGCTCGCGCGCTGGGACGCCGAGGTCGGGTCGATCGCCAAGTAGATCCTCGTCCGCGCTCCCGGAGCCCCCGATGATCCGTCGCCTCGCGCTGGCCGCGCTCGCCGCGGCCCTGTCCCCCCTCGCGCTCGCGCAGGGAAGCCTCAACCTCTACTGCAGTTCGCCCAACACCGCGTGGTGCCAGGGCATGGCGGTCGGATTCGAGAAAGCGACCGGCACCAGGGTCGCCGTCATCCAGAAGGCAACCGGCGAGATGCTCGCGCAGATCAAGGCCGAACGCGACAACCCGAAAGGCGACATCTGGTGGGCCGGCCCGGGCGACAGCTACCTGCAGGCGGCCGAGGAAGGACTCCTCGACGAGTACCGCTCGCCGAACATCGCGCAACTCTACCCCTGGGCGCAGCGCATTTCCGACGTGTCGAAGGGCCGTGTCTCGGGCGTCTACGGCGGCATCATCGCGCTGGGCTACAACACCGAGGTCGTCGCGAAGCGCCAACTGCCGGTGCCCGCGTGCTGGAAGGATCTCCTCGATCCGAGGCTCAAGGGCGAGATCATGTTCGGCAACCCGAACTCGTCGGGCACCGTGTACCTGATGCTCGCGACGCTCGTGCAGGTGATGGGCGAGGAACAGGCGTTCGACTTCATGCGCCGGGTCCACCCGAACGTCAACCAGTACGCGCGGTCCGGCATCGGACCGATGACCGAGGTGACGCGCGGCGAGACCGCGATCGGCAGCACGGTGCTGCACGGCGTGATCAACGAGATCGTGCGCGGCTTCCCGGTGCTTCCGGTGCTGCCGTGCGAAGGCGTCGGCTACGAGATCGGCTCCACGGCCATCATCAAGGGCACCCGCAACCCCGAGGCCGCGCGCCGGTTCGTCGATTTTGCGCTCTCCGCCGCGGGCCAGCAGATCGGGCTCGACGTGAAGGAGTACGCGATCCCGACCAATCGAAGCGTCGCGCTGCCGCCGCAGGTGCCGAAACTCACCGACATCAAGGTGATCGACTACGACTTCGCGAAGTTCGGCTCCTCCGCCGAGCGCCGGCGCCTCCTCGACCGCTGGGAGCGGGAGATCAACGCGCTTCCGCGGTAGCCGGACCGGGTGACGTGACCGAGGGTGCTTACCGCCGCGGGCGGGGGTCCCGTGCCTGACGCGCGAAGCGATCGGGCGCTGGCCGCCTGGCTCGCCGCCGGTGCGGCCGGCTTCCTGCTCGCGCCGTGGTACGCGCTGCCCGACTCGGTGCTGTCGACCGGCTGGCTCATGCACTGGCTCGCGAAGGACAACGCGCCCGCGTGGTGGCAGGCCTGGGCCTGGCAGAAGCCGTGGCTGTGGCCCATCGGCGCGCTGCTCGCGGCCTGCGCGATCGCCGCGCGTGTGTTCCGCGATCGCAGGTGGCGCGCGAATGCACTGATCGTCCTCGGCGTGGCGGGATTCGGCTAT
>DAOMBL010000410.1:0-3593 GCA_035427325.1 Casimicrobiaceae bacterium | reverse complement strand
CGCGCTGGGGCACGCAGACGCCGTTCACCAACCTGACCTTCGACTGGACCTGCCCGGAGGACCTGCGCGAGCAGGTGCCGGTGATCGCCGGCCGCGAGATGCCGTTCACCTACGGCGATCTCCAGGCCGAGATGGACATGATCAACCGCGCCTACATCGAGGTGATGACCGAGGGCGACGCGAAGGGACGCGTGTTCACGTTCCCGATCCCGACCTACAACGTCACGCCGGACTTCGACTGGGACCACCCGAACGCCGAGCTGCTGTTCGCGATGACCGCGAAGTACGGGCTGCCGTACTTCCAGAACTTCCTGAACTCGGAGCTGAAGCCGAACATGATCCGGTCGATGTGCTGCCGCCTGCAGCTCGACCTGACCGAGCTCCTGAAGCGCGGCAACGGGCTCTTCGGCAGCGCGGAGCAGACCGGGTCGCTCGGCGTCGTGACGATCAACTGCGCGCGCCTGGGCTACCTGCACGCGGGCGACGAGGCCTCGCTCTACGCGCGGCTCGACGAACTGCTGGGCTGGGCGCGCGACAGCCTCGAAGTGAAGCGCAAGGTGATCCAGCGCCTGATCGACCAGGGGCTCTTCCCGTACACGAAGCGCTGGCTCGGGACGCTGCGCAACCACTTCTCGACGATCGGCGTGAATGGCATCAACGAGATGATCCGCAACTTCACGCGCGACGCCGAGGACATCACGACCGAGGCCGGCACCGCGTTCGCGCTGCGGCTGCTCGATCACCTGCGCCTGCGCATCCGCGCGTTCCAGGAGGAGACCGGCCACATGTACAACCTCGAGGCGACGCCCGCCGAAGGGACGACCTACCGGTTCGCCAAGGAGGACCGCAAGCGCTGGCCGGACATCCTGCAGGCGGGGACGCCGGCGACGCCGTACTACACGAACAGCTCGCAGCTTCCGGTCGGCTTCACCGACGACCCATTCGAGGCCCTCGCGCGCCAGGACGAACTGCAGCGCAAGTACACCGGCGGCACCGTGCTGCACCTGTACATGAACGAGCGGATCTCGTCGGCGGACGCGTGCAAGGCGCTGGTGCGCCGGGCGCTCGAGCGCTTCCGGCTGCCCTATCTCACCGTGACGCCGACGTTCTCGATCTGCCCGTCGCACGGCTACCTGGCGGGCGAGCACGAGTTCTGCCCGAAGTGCGACGACGAGCGTCTCGAGGAGAAGCGGCGGCGGCTCGCCGCGTGATTCCCATGCCGCGAACGCGCGGCGCGACAGGAAGCCGGCGCGGGCCGGCGCGACCCGACAGGAGGAAACGATGAACGACATGACCGAACTCCACCGCATCGCCGAGGCGGGCATCGCGTTGAACGACGACGAGCGGCAGCGCTGCGAGGTGTGGACGCGCGTGATGGGCTACCACCGGCCGGTCGCGTCGTTCAACATCGGCAAGAAGGGCGAGCACGCGGAGCGGCGGTTCTTCCGCGAGTCGTGCGCGACGCGCCACCTGTGACCGTTGCGGCGCCGGTCCCGCGCGACGCGGTGGCCGGGCCTCGCGCGGGCGGTGCGTCCGTGGGTCGGCCTTCGGGCCGACGCTCATCCGCCGGCGATTCGCCGCGGCTGCCGGTCGGCGGGATCGTGCCGTTCACCGCGTTCGATTTCCCTGGAAAGCTCTCGGCTGTTCTCTTTCTGCAGGGGTGCCCGTGGCGCTGCGGCTACTGCCACAACCCGCACCTGCAGGGCGCGCGCGGCGAGCGCGAACTCGACTTCGACGCGATCCTGCGCTGGCTCGACGGCCGCCGCGGGCTCCTCGACGCGGTGGTGTTCTCGGGCGGCGAGCCGACCGCGCACGCGGCGCTGGGCGAGGCGATGCGCGCGGTGCGCGAGCGCGGGTTTGCGATCGGCCTGCACACCGGTGGCGCCTATCCGCGCAGGCTCGCCGAGGTCCTGCCGCTCGTCGACTGGATCGGCTTCGACGCGAAGGCGCCGTCGGAGCGCTACGCGGCGGTCACCGGCGTGGCGGGAAGCGATGCCGCGGCGAGGGAGAGCCTGCGGCTCGTGCTCGGCTCAGGCGTCGCGCACGAGATCCGCACGACCGTGCATCCTTCGCTCGTGCCGGACGACGCGCTGCTGCGGCTCGCCGATGAACTGGCGGCGCTCGGTGTCCGGCACTGGGTGCTGCAGCCGTTCCGTCCGACCGGTTGCGTCGATGAGGCGCTCGTCGCCGCGGCGCCGCGCGAGGCGAAGATCGGCGACGCGCTCGTGGCGCGCTTGCGCGCGGTCGTGCCGGGCGTCGTCGTAAAGTAGGGTCAGACTCGACTTTTCGGCATTCGACGGAACGACGAGCGAAGAAGGTCGGCGACCGCGAGTCGGTTCGGTCTCGATCGTCGCCAGCATCGGCAGCGCATATCGGCCGCACTCGTGGCGCGAAGTCACGCTCTTGGTCGTCCGCATCCGCGTCGCGCCTTCGCCCTGAGTCGGCCTGCCGCGGCTCGGGCGGCGGCGAGGTCCGCCTCCAGAGTCCGCAGCGTGCGAATTGCGAGCAGGGCGCGCCGTCGCGTGCGGTTGCGACTCGCGTGCGTCGACCAGCGTCGGCGACGGTCTGGACGGGGAGACCTCTCGGCAGGGGGGTTGGCAAAGTTGCCAACTGCCACCTCCCCCGATCCTCTCCCTCGGACCTGCGAACGGGCCGCTGCCCGATTTCGGGCCCCTGCGCGGCAGAACGAAGCGCCCGCACCGACGTCTCCCGGACATTCACCATCGCGCATCGCCGCGCGATGACCGTAGGCGCGAATGTCGACGGAGACGCGCAGGACCGGCTCCGGCGGGCGTCGCCAGCGGCACGCATTCGCACCAGGACACGCGGCCGCGCGGGATGGCTCGGGAGGTGCGACTTGGCAATTTTGCCAAGTATCCGTCGCAGAGGGTCCCCGGGAGTTCGACGGGGCCAACGCGCACGGCATCCCCGCGCCGAGGCAACGGGCGTTCCGAGCGTCACGCCGCGTCGCCGGACGCGCCGGTCCAGACCGGTTCCTGCGCGGATCCGAAGTCGATCAGGACGCCGCGCCCCCGTTCGCGACGCCGCGGATGGGATGGTCGGCGCCCCGGGTTTCGGACGCGCGCGACCGCGCCCGCCCCGTCAGGCCGCGCCCGCCGCGCCGAACGGACTGTCGATGACGATGAGCCAGCGCCCGTCGGCCTGGCGGCGCAGGACGTCGGAGGTCTCGCCTTCGAGATGGATCGGAGCGCCGTCCGGTCCCTTCGCGTCGAGCGTCCACTTCACGTAGGCGAGCGCGATGTCGCCGGCGTGCACGGTCTTCGACGAGGCGATCGCGAACGTGCCCTTCATCGCGAGGAAGGCGTTGAGCGCATCGCGGATCGCGGCGTGCCCGCGCGCGACCGCGCCCGGCTGCGGCAAGAGGACCGCGTCCGGTTCGTAGAGCGAGAGCAACCCCGCCATGTCGGCGGCGGCGAAGTGGCGGGCGAACAGCGGATGGAGGTCTTCGGGCGTGCGGGCGGACATCGGTGCTCCGGATCGGTACCTTGGTGGCGGGATGCGGAAGCTACACGCGCGCTCGCGCCCGGTCAATCCGCGGCGCGACGCAACGCCGCCACCGCGAGCGCGGCCCC
>DAOMBL010000409.1:0-3594 GCA_035427325.1 Casimicrobiaceae bacterium | reverse complement strand
GCCAGATGCCCTCGGCCTCGACCAGCGCGTCGAAGCAGGGCGTGGACAGCGACTGGTGCAGGAAGGCCGCGGCGTCGCGGTCGAGCAGCGCGCGCGTGATACCGCGCACGTGGTCGCGTTCCCAGGCCCGCCGCCGCGGCGAGAGGTTGATGTCGCCTTCGCTGCTGTCGGACGTGCCCGAGGCGACCCTCGGCGGCGGGTGCGTGCCGGACGCCGAGGCGCCGTCGGCGACGGGGGAGCGGGCTACCACGGCAGCGAGTAGGTCTTGACGTTCGTGAAACTCTTCATCGCCTCCTGGACGCCCTCCTTGTAGCCCAGCCCCGAGTCCTTGATGCCGCCGAACGGCGTGAGTTCGAGCCGGTAGCCCGGAACCTCCCGAACGTTGACCGTGCCGACGTTCAGCTCCCGCACGAACCGCGTGATGTAGTCCAGGCGGTTGGTGCACACCGCCGAGGATAGCCCGTACGGGGTGCCGTTGGACAGGGCGATCGCGTGGGCGATGTCGCGAAAGCGGATGACCGGCGACACGGGGCCGAAGGTCTCGGTCGCCACGACGTTCATCGCCGGATCGACGTGATCGAGGACGGTGGGCGAGTACAGCGCGCCCCGCCGGACGTTGCCGACGAGGAGCCTCGCGCCGCGCGCCACGGCGTCGTCGACGCGGGCCGCGAAGCCCTTCGCCGCGGCTTCGTCGATCACCGTGCCCATCTCGAGGCTGTCGTCCATCGGGTCGCCGTAGGTCCAGGCCTTCGTCTTCGCGACGAGGCGCTCGACGAAGTCGTCGGCGACCTTCTCGTGGACCAGCATGCGCTTGACCGCGGTGCAGCGCTGGCCGGAGTTCTTGTAGGAGCCGGCGGCCGCCAGCGACGATGCCTCGTCGAGGTCGGCGTCCTCCATCACGATGATCGGGTCGTTGCCGCCGAGTTCGAGCACCTGCCGCTTGTAGACCGCCTTCGCGGCGATGTATTTCCCGACCGGGACGCCGCCGGTGAAGGACACGAGGTCGATGTCGGGGTTCACCAGCATCTCGTCGGCGATCTCGCGCGGATCCCCGGTGACCACCTGGAACATCTCCGGCGGCAATCCGGCCTCGTAGAGGATGTCCGCGAGCAGGATCGCCGACAGCGGCGTCTTCTCCGTGGGCTTCAGGACCATCCGGTTGTTGGTGGCGATCGACGGCGCCACCTTGTGCGCGACCTGGTTCAGCGGATGGTTGAACGGCGTGATCGCCGAGATGACGCCGAGGAGCGGGTCCCGCAGCGTGTAGACCTTGCGCGACTTGCCGTGCGGCGTGAGGTCGCAGCTGAAGACCTGGCCGTCGTCGGCGAGCGCCGCGTTGCCGGCGAAGGTGAATACGTCGCACGCGCGCCCGACCTCGTAGCGCGAGTCCTTCTTCCCGATGCCGCACTCGGCGGTGATCAGGTCGGCGATCGCCTCGGCCCGCGAGCGGATCAGTTCCGCCGCGCGCTTGCAGATGTCGTAGCGCTGGTAGCGCGTGAGCGTCGGCTTGTACGCCCGGGCGATCGCGAACGCGCGCCGCACGTCCTCGACGCTCGCCTTCGGCACCGTGCCGACGACCGCTCCGGTGAACGGGTTGTGCACGTCGAGCGTGCGCTCCCCTCCGGCGCGTTCGCCGCCGATGCGCATCTTCTCGTGGAGGACGTGGCCGGCGCGCACGCCGGCGAGTTCGGCCATCATGTTCATGCTCGTGACTCCAGCCGGTTCAACGCGAGGTCGAACGCATCGAAATTGCGCCAGCGCCGCTCGGGCAGGTCGCGCGCCGGCCGGTTCGCGATCAGCGGCACCTGCTGTTCCGAGACGCCGCCGTGGGAGCGGAGCGGCGCGTCCAGTCCCGAGAGATCGTGCCTGCCGCGGCTCGTGCCGAGCGCCCACAGCCGCTCGGCGACGACGACGATGTCGCCGACTCGGTCGGGCGGGAGCTCGAATCGGCGACAGGCCTCGTCGCGCCCATGCACCTGCAGCACGCCCGGGACCGAGCGGAGGCGAACCTCGCAGTCGCCGATGTCCTCGGGCGGCAGGTAGATCGTCGCGAACGAGCCGAGCGCGCCGTGGTGGACGACGTAGGGATCGGTGATCGGCAGGATCACGCGCGCCGCCGCCGGCCCGTACCAGTGGTCGACGAGGTCCTGCAGGAACACGATGTTCGGCCGGCCGAACGCGTCGGTCTTGGCATTCATGCGGGGGTCGGCCGTCACGACGACCGTGGCCCCGAGCTTGTCCAGCTTGGCGAGGTATCCGTCCATCATCGCCACGAACGCGTTCGCGCCCGGCGTGCCGGGCGCGTGCTTGTGCTGCACGTAGTCGGTCGTCGACAGGTACATGTGGTCGGGGCGCCGCGCTTCGAGCAGCGCCACGCCCGACGCGAACACGAATTCGGAGAGCGCCGCGCTGTACACGGACGGCAGCGGCATGCCGGTGAGCGACATCGCGTCGGCGATGCCGTTGTCGCGTTCGGTGACCTGGTCGGCCTTCTCCGAGGAGAAGCAGATGCCGCGGAGCCTGTGGCCGAGCAACGCGCGAAGCTTGTCCTTCGCGGTGACGACCGCGACACTCGCGCCGGCGTCGGCGAACGCGGCGAGCAGCGTGCCGCTGCGCAGGTATTTCGGGTCGTTCATCATGACCTCGGCCTGCTGGTCGCGGTCCCAGAAGTAGTTGCCGCAGATGCCGTGGACGGACGGCGGGGCGCCGGTGACGATCGACAGGTTGTTGGGGTTGGTGAACGAGGGCACGACGCAGTCCGCGGTGAGGCAGGTGCCGCGCTCGGCGAGGCTCGCGAACCAGGGGGCGGCGCCGGCGCCGATCGCGAGGTTCAGGTAGTCGGGCTCGCATCCGTCGACGCAGACCACGACGACGGGGCTGCGGGGCGGCTGGTAGGTCCTGCCGTTGAGGGAGACGGAGTTCATCGAGGGCTCGGGGGAAGGGGCGGCTGCCGTGCGCGCTCACGCGGACTTGCGGTTGCGTCGCGGCCGGGCCGCCGCCGCGGGCGGGGAACCGGTCTTGCGGTGCATGCGTTCGCGGCTCGCGAGGACGTGGTCGCGCAGCAGGCGCCCGGCGGCCGCGGCCTGGCCGGACGCGATGCAGTCGACGATCGCGCGGTGTTCGCGCAGCGACACCGATGGATTGCCTTCCGCTTCGAGCGTCGCGCGCCGGTAGAGCGAGAGCTCGTTGACGAGGCGCCGGTAGAGCGCCGCGAGCTTCGCGTTGCCGGCGAGTTCGATCACGCGATCGTGGAATGCGAGATTCGCCTGATGGTACGCGTCGAGATCGCCGGCCTCGACGGCGTGCTCCATGCGGTCGACGCGCGACCGGAGGTCGGCGACGTCGAGCGCACCGGCCTGTTCCGAGGCGCGACGGCCCGCGAACTCGTCGAGGACGGCGCGCAGTTCGTAGATCTCGTCGGCCTCCGCGAGGCCGACCCGCCGGACGAACACGCCCCGGTTCTTCTCCAGGCGGACCAGACCGGCCGCCTCGAGGGCCCGGAACGCCTCGCGCACCGCGCCGCGCGGCACGTCGAGCATTTACGCGACGCCGGCATCGTTCAGTTACGACCCTACCGCGAGTTCCACCGAGAGG
>DAOMBL010000408.1:0-3596 GCA_035427325.1 Casimicrobiaceae bacterium | reverse complement strand
TCGCGCAGAACGTCAAGACCAGCGACTTCGGCGACCCGGTGTTCCCGCCCTACGTGATCCGGACGGTGAACGGCGTGCCGGTCGCGATCGTCGGCCAGGCCTTCCCCTACACGCCGATCGCGAACCCGCGCTACTTCGTGCCGGAGTGGACCTTCGGCATCCAGGAGCAGGAACTGCAGAAGGTCGTCGACGAGGCGCGCGCGAAGGGCGCCGCCGCCGTCGTGCTGCTGTCGCACAACGGCATGGACGTCGACCTCAAGATGGCCTCGCGCGTCACCGGCATCGACGCGATCCTGGGCGGCCACACGCACGACGGCGTGCCGCGGCCGTCGATCGTCGCCAACCGGGGCGGCAAGACAATCGTGACCAACGCGGGCAGCAACGGCAAGTTCCTCGCCGTGCTCGACCTCGACGTGCGCGGCGGCAAGGTGGCGGATTTCCGCTACCGGCTCGTGCCGGTGTTCGCCTCGCTTCTGCCGGCCGATCGCGAGATGGCCGCGTACATCGAGAAGGTTCGCGCGCCGTACGCGGCGAAGCTCGACGAGCCGCTCGCGGTCACCGAGGCGCTGCTCTTCCGCAGGGGCAACTTCAACGGCAGCTTCGACCAGGTGATCCTCGACGCGCTCCGGGCGGAGAAGGACGCGCCGATCGCGTTCTCGCCCGGCTTCCGCTGGGGCACGACGCTCCTGCCCGGGCAGCCGATCCGCCGCGAGCACCTGATGGACCAGACCGCGATCACCTACCCGTACGCGACGCTGACCGAGTTCAAGGGCGAGATGATCAGGACGATCCTCGAGGACGTCGCCGACAACCTGTTCAATCCCGACCCCTACTACCAGCAGGGCGGCGACATGGTGCGCGTGGGCGGATTGCGCTACACGATCGACCCGAACGCGCCGATGGGCCGGCGGATCACGAGGATGGAACTCGCGGGCAAGGCGATCGAGGCCGACAGGATCTACAAGGTCGCCGGCTGGGCGCCGGTCGCCGAGGCCGCGCGCGACGCCGCGACCGAGCCGGTGTGGGAGGTCGTCGAGCGGTACCTGAAGCGGGAGAAGACGATCCGCGCACGACCGCTCGAGGTGCCCGAGGTGATCGGGATGGGCGGCAATCCGGGCATGGCGTGAAGGAGGCAGCATGACTCGATCGGCGTGTCGGCGCGCGGCGGCCTCGGCGGTGGCCGCGTGTGCGGTCGGCGTCGCGCTCTCCGGGGTCGACGGCAGCGCGAAGGCGCAGACCGCGAAGCTCACGCAATCGCTCTCGACGCTGCGGACCGGCCCGGCGCTCGACGCTGCGAAGGCCGCGGCTGCGCACTGCGACAAGGCCGGTTACACGGTCGCCGTCGCCGTCGTCGACCGCGGCGGCCACGCGCTCGTGGTGCTGCGCGATCCGCTCGCCGGCGCGCACACCGTGCAGACCGCCATCGGCAAGGCGTCCACCGCCGTGAGCTTCCGCATGGCCACGAGCGACCTCGCGCGCGAGACCGCTTCCGGACAGCCGGCGTCGGGCATTCGCTCGCTGCCCGGCGTGGTCGCGGTCGGCGGCGGCCTCGTGATCCAGGCGAAGGGCGCGCTGCTGGGCGCCATCGGCGTCTCGGGCGCGCCCGGTGGCGACGCCGACGACGCCTGCGCGAAGGCCGGCATCGCGGCGGTCTCCGACGCGCTCGAACTCGAGTAGCGCGCGGTCAGGGCGCGTTCGCCCGGGCGCGCACCTCGGCGATCGGACGCTCGAGCAGCGCCTCGACTTCGCGACCCTTCTCCTTCAGCGCGTCGACCTCCGCCTCGATCGATTCTCCCGTCTGCCGGCCGCGCTTCGCGAGGAAGGCGCGCAGGCCCGGCGGCAGGTCGCGCTGTTTCAGGAGGCCGGTGAGATAGGCGATCGCCGCGTCGGCGAGCGCGCGCAGCGCGACCAGCATGCCCGCGAGGCCCCAGGGCCCGAACAGGCCCGCGGCGGGCAGGCCGAGGATCAGCCCCGCCTGCGTCACCAGCACGCGGATCGAGACCTGGCCGATGACGTGGTTGAGGTCGGCGAACGTCCACGCGGCGATGCGCGGCAGGTCCGCGGCGAGGAAGCCGATCTGCACGACGGCGACCCAGGCCAGCGCGAGCCTGGCATCGCTCCAGGCGAGCGGGCCGCCGATCCTGAACACGAACACGAGCAGCAGCACGAAGACGCCGTGCACCAGCGTGAAGATCGTCGTGATTGCGAGGAAATGGCGCAGGTAGGTGTTCCCGTCGCCGAGTTCGCGGACGACTTCGTCTGCGCCGATGTCGTGTTTCGAGGTGGCCGTCGTCGGCGCGTGGTGGCCGGTCTTCGCCGTCGCGCGCCGATGCACGACGATGCGCGCCGCGCCGGTGAGGAGCCCGAGCACGGTCTCGAACCAGAACAGCAGCACCAGCGTCGCCGGCGGGCGTCCGCTCCAGATCACCTCGAAGAGCGGGATCGCGCCCATCAGGAGCGCGTAGGCCAGAGCGGCGACGAAGGGCATCCCGATCTGCCGCGTCGGCGCGGAGATGCCGGGTCGGCTAACGCACCGTCACGCGCGCGAAGCGCCGCTTGCCGGCCTGCACGACGACCGTCGCGCCGGAACGCACGCTCAGGCCCTTGTCGGCGACGACCTCGCCGTCGAGTCGGAGTCCGCGGCCCGCGATCAGCCGCAGCGCCTCGGAGGTGGAGTCGACGACGCCCGCCTGCTTCGCGAGGTTCGCGATGGCGATCCCCGCACCGGCGGTCTCGATCGTGACCTCGGGCATGTCGTCGGGCATCGCGCCCTCGCGGAACCGCGCCTCGAACGTCGCGAGCGCACGCCCGGCGTCCTCCCGAGAGTGGAACCGGGCGACGATCTCCTGCGCCAGCGCGACCTTCGCGTCGCGCGGATTGCGTCCGGACGCGCACTCGCGCTTCAGCGCCTCGACCTCGGCGACCGGGCGGAACGACAGGAGCGTGTAGTAGCGCCACATGAGGTCGTCGGAGATCGACATCAGCTTCCCGAACATCGCGTCGGGCGCCTCGGTGATGCCGACGTAATTGCCCTTCGACTTCGACATCTTCTCGACGCCGTCGAGTCCTTCGAGCAGCGGCATCGTGATCACGCACTGCGGCTCCTGCCCGGCGGACTTCTGCAGCTCGCGTCCGACCAGCAGGTTGAACTTCTGGTCGGTGCCGCCGAGTTCGATGTCGGCCTCGAGCGCGACCGAGTCGTAGCCCTGCATGAGCGGATAGAGGAACTCGTGCACCGCGATCGGCTGGTGGCCGCTGTAGCGCTTGTGGAAGTCGTCGCGCTCGAGCATGCGCGCGACCGTGTACTGCGACGCGAGCCTGATCATGCCGGCCGCCCCGAGCGGCTCGCACCACTCGGAGTTGTAGCGGATCTCGGTGCGCGAGCGGTCGAGCACCTTCGACGCCTGCGCATGGTAGGTCTCCGCGTTCTGCCGGATCGCCTCGCGCGTGAGCGGCGGGCGCGTCGCGTTGCGTCCCGAAGGATCGCCGATCATCGCGGTGAAGTCGCCGATCAGGAAGATCACCTGGTGGCCGAGGTCCTGAAGCTGGCGCATCTTGTTCAGCACGACCGTGTGCCCCAGGTGGAGGTCGGGCGC
>DAOMBL010000407.1:0-3601 GCA_035427325.1 Casimicrobiaceae bacterium | reverse complement strand
TTCAGCACGACGCGCGCACCGCGCGCACGGGCCGCGCGCGCGACGGCCGCGGCCTCGGCCGCCGGCACCTCGAGCTGAAGCAGCACGACCTCCGACGGCGTCAGGGCGTCGCGGCCGATCGCGTCCGCCCGCAGCAGCGCGTTCGCCCCGGGCACGACGGTGATCGTGTTGCGTCCGCGGTCGTCGACGTGGATCAGCGCGAGGCCGGTGGGAGCGTCGACCCTGGCCACGCGCGTCAGGTCGATCCCGGCCTCGCGTAGCGTGGACAGCGCCACGTCCGCGAAGCCGTCGTCGCCGACCGCGCCGGCGAGCGCGACCGTCGCTCCGGCGCGGCGCGCTGCGAGCGCCTGGTTCGCCCCCTTGCCGCCGGCGTGGACGGCATACCCCAGCGCGAGTTGCGTCTCGCCCTCGCGCGGCAGCGTCGCGACGCGCGCGACCAGGTCCGCGTTGATCGACCCGAAGACGACGATCACGCGAGGGGCGCGAGCGCACCCAGGCGATTCACCGTGCCCTTGACGAGCAGCACGTTGCCGTAGGGGCGAAGTTCGCCGGTGCGCACGACCGCGTAGGCCTCGCGCGAACGTTCGTAGAACGCCGTGCGCTCGAGGTGCCCGATCTCCACCTCGCCCAGACCGTGATCGGCGAGCACCGCCGCGAAATCCGCCACCGGTTCCGGGATCGCCTCCGGGTCCCCGATGACCTCCATCGTCCAGACGGCGGGATCGCCGCCGGTGTCGAGCGGCATCAGCGCGAGGACGGCCGCGAGCACCTCGTGCGCGCCGACGCCCGCGACCTGGACCACGCGGCGTCCGATCGAGGCCGAGGGGAAATTGGCGTCGACGATCGCGATCTCGTCGCCATGGCCCATCGACGCGAGCGCATGAAGGAGGTCGGGCGTGAGCAGCGGAGGAATGCCCTTGAGCATCGCGGTCCCCGGTTCAGTAGACGTGACGTTCGAGCTTCGCGCGATGGAGGATCGTGGTCGCGATCTCCTCGATCGACTTGGTCGTCGTGTCGACCGACGGTATGCCCTCGCGCTGCATCATCGCTTCGGCCTCGCGCACTTCGTACCGGCAGTTGTCGAGCGACGCGTAGCGGCTGCCGGGGCGGCGCTCCTCGCGGATCTCGCGCAACCGCTCGGGCTGGATCGTGAGACCGAAGAGCTTCGGCCGGTGACCCGACACCGAACCCGGCAGGCGGCGATCGACGAAGTCGTCCGGCGTGAGCGGGAAGTTCGCCGCCCGGATCCCGAACTGCAGCGCGAGGTAGAGCGAGGTCGGCGTCTTGCCGCAGCGGGAGACGCCGACCAGGATCACCTGGGCCTTCCCCAGTTCGCGCGTGGCCGCGCCGTCGTCGTGCGCCTGCGTGAAGTTGATCGCCTCCATCCGCGCGAAATACTCGTGGCTGTTCGCGAGCCCGTGCGAGCGCCCCGCTGCGTGCGAGCTCTTGGCGCCGAGTTCGGCCTCGAGCGGCGCGATGAAGATCTGGAACAGGTCGAGGGTCAGCGCCTCGGCGCGCGCGCGGATCGTCTCGCTCGCGGCCTCGTCGACGACCGAGGAGAACACGATCGGGCGCCGGCCTTCCTTCGCGCTGGTGTCGTTGACGAGGCGGATCGCCTCGTCGACCCGCTCGGGAGAGTCGACGAACGGCAGCGTGACCCGGTGGAACTGGAAATCCTCGAACTGCGTGAGCAGGCTGTTGCCGAGCATCTCGGCGGTGATGCCGGTGCGATCGGACAGGAAGAACACGGTGCGCCGCAACGGCATGGTGTCGGGCCGCGGGCGAGGAGGACGGGCGTGTCCGGTCAGAAGCGCGACCACACCGGCTCGACGCCGGAAGGCAGCGGCGGCAGGTCGCCGAGGTCGAGCCAGCTCTCGCCGGGACCGTGGTAGTCCGATCCGGTCGAGGCCGCCAACCCGCGCAGCCGCGCATGCGTCGCGAACTGCGCCACCTGGGCGGCGGTGTGCGACGGCGACAGGACCTCGAGCGCGTCGCCGCCGGCGGCGGTGAAATCGTCGACCAGCTTCGCCATGCGGCGCTCGGTCCCGACCTTGTAGCGTCCCGGGTGCGCGAGGACCGCGACGCCGCCGGCCCCGTGGATCCAGCCGATGGCCTGCGGCAGCGTGGTCCACTCGTGCTCGACGTAGCCGGGCTTGCCGGGCACGAGGTAGCGCCTGAACACGTCGCCCACGTCGCGGCAGTGGCCGGTCTCGACGAGCCAGCGCGCGAAATGGGTGCGTGACACGAGTTTCTCGCTCGTGACGTACGCCAGTGCGCCTTCGTAGGCTCCTTCGATGCCCGCCGCCGCGAGCGACGCGCCGATCCGCTTGGCGCGCCCGGTCCGGCCCTCGCGGATCGACGTCAGGCCGGCGTCGAGCGTCGCATCGTCCGGATCGATGCGGAGCGCGACGACGTGGATCGTCAGGTCCTCCCAGTTGACCGACAGCTCGCTGCCCGGAACGAAATCGATGCCGGCCGCCCGGGCCGCTTCGGCGGCCTCGGCGAGGCCGGAGACATCATCGTGGTCGGTCAGCGCCAGGACATCGACGCCGCGCGAGGCGGCGCGCGCGACCACTTCCGCCGGGGCGAGAAGGCCGTCGGAACGCGTCGAATGACAGTGGAGGTCGTATCGTGGCGCCATTTCCGCATTCTAGCAGTCGGGCCCTGCGGGTCCCCGACGATCGCCGCCTGTCGGCGACCCTTGCGGACAATGGGTCATTCGGTGAAAAATATGCCATTGGGATAGGGGGTGGCGATCCTCGCCTCGAACCCGCGCTCCCTGGAGGGAACGGAAGGTGAAGCTGCTCGACCGCGTCCTCAACCCGCGCGAAATCCGCCGCCGGCTGGGCTTGAACCAGGAACAGTTCTGGACCCAGATCGGGGTCACCCAGAGCGGCGGATCCCGTTACGAGAGTGGCCGCGAGATGCCGCGCCCCGTTCGCGAGCTGCTGCGCCTCGTGCATGTCGAGCAGATCGATCTCTCGCAGGTCAAGCGCATCGACTTCGAGATCATCGGCTACCTGAAGGAGTCGCACCCCGATCTCTACCGCAGCCTTCGGCGAGCCGCCCGCGGACGGCGAAACGCCCAGGGCACGCCGGCCGTGTCCAGCGACGACGATGCGGCGGACGACCTTCCTGTCGAAGGCGACCCGCCGCAACGCAGCTGAGCGGCGCCTGTCGCGCCGCAGCACGCCGGATTCCTCCTTCCGCGCACGTTAGAATGTGCGCCGCGCCGCCGCTGCGTTGCTGCAACGCGGGAGGCGGCGCGTTCCGATCCATGCGTCGCGGGAGCTGGGGATGAGTGGAGAAGCACGCGTCGTTCCGTTCGAACGACTGCGGATGGGGGATGTCCATCGCGTCGGCGGCAAGAATGCATCGCTCGGCGAAATGATCGGCCAGCTCGCTGGCGCCGGCGTGCGCGTTCCAGGAGGTTTCGCGACGACGGCGGCGGCATTCCGGGAGTTCCTGGACCACGAAGGGCTCGGCGGGCGGATCGAATCCCGGCTGGCCGCGCTCGACGTCGACAACGTCGCAGCGCTTGCCGCGACCGGCGCCGAGATCCGGAACTGGGTCGTCCGTGCACCGTTGCCGCCGGCGCTGG
>DAOMBL010000406.1:0-3604 GCA_035427325.1 Casimicrobiaceae bacterium | reverse complement strand
GCGGCATCTCGGTGACGAGTTCGGTGATGCAGTTCGAGTACGCTGGCCACGTGATCAACCTGCTCGACACGCCCGGTCACGAGGACTTCTCCGAGGACACCTACCGCGTGCTGACCGCGGTCGACGCCGCCGTGATGGTGATCGACGCCGCGAAGGGCGTCGAAGCGCAGACGATCAAGCTGCTCGAGGTCTGTCGACTGCGCGACACGCCGATCATCACCTTCGTCAACAAGATGGACCGCGAGGTGCGCGAGCCGCTCGCGCTCGTCGAGGAGATCGAGTCGGTGCTGGGCATCGAGTGCGCGCCGGTCACCTGGCCGCTCGGCATGGGCCGCGCGTTCCGCGGCGTGTTCGACCTCCGGAGCGACCGCCTGCTGCGCTTCTCGCCGGGCGAGGAACGCGTCTCGGAGGACACCGAGACGATCGAGGGCCTCGACAACCCGCGCCTCGACGAACTCGCCCCCGCAGACGTCGCCGCGCTGCGCCACGACGTCGAACTCCTGCGCAGCGCGAGCCACCCGTTCTCGCTCGACGCTTTCCTCGCAGGCAGGCAATCCCCGGTGTTCTTCGGCTCGGGCATCAACAACTTCGGCGTGCGCGAGATCCTGCAGGCGCTGGTCGACTGGGCGCCGCCGCCGCAACCGCGCGACGCGACGGTGCGCAGCGTCGCGCCGACCGAGGCGGCGTTCACCGGCTTCGTGTTCAAGATCCAGGCGAACATGGACCCGCGGCACCGCGACCGCATCGCGTTCTTCCGCGTGTGCTCGGGCCGCTACACGCCCGGCATCAAGCTGCGGCACCTGCGCGCGGACCGCGACATGAAGATCGGCAACGCGCTCACCTTCATGGCGAACGAGCGTGTCGCGTCCGAGGACGCGGTCGCCGGCGACATCATCGGCATCCACAACCACGGCCAGCTGCAGATCGGCGACACGCTCTCCGAGTCCGGCGAGGCGCTGGCGTTCACCGGCATCCCGTACTTCGCGCCGGAACTCTTCCGCGCGGCGCGCTCGCGCGACCCGCTCAAGACCAAGCAGCTCGCCAAGGGCCTGCAGGAGCTCGGCGAGGAAGGGGCGATCCAGGTGTTCACGCCGGAATCGGGCTACTCGATCCTGCTGGGCGCGGTCGGACCGCTGCAGTTCGAGATCGTCGCGCACCGGCTCGCGACCGAGTACAAGGTCGACGCGCTCTACGAGACGCCGGGAATCTCGACCGCGCGCTGGCTCACCTTTCCCGACGAGGGGACGCGTCGGGACTTCGAGCGCCGCAACGCGGCGTCGCTCGCCACCGACGTCGACGGCAACCCGGTGTTCCTCGCCACCTCGAAATACAACCTGCAGGTGACGATGGAGCACTTCCCGCGCGTCGGCTTCCACGCGACGCGCGAGCACGGGCGGCAGGTCAGGCACGCATGAGGGAGGCCTCGGCATGGAAGCGATCGCGCTCGTCGACGCACTGAAGCGCGTGCTGAAGTCGCGCGGACTCACCTACGCGGAAATCGCGAAGGGCCTCGGTCTCTCCGAGGCCTCGGTCAAGCGGATCTTCTCGCGCCGCGACTTCACGCTCGAGCGGATCGACGAGATCTGCCGGATCGCCGGCGTCGACTTCGCGGACCTCGCCCGATCGGCTTCCGAGGAGCGCCCGGGCGCGGACCGGCTCACCGCCGAGCAGGAGGCGGAGCTCGTCTCCGACCCGAAGCTCCTCCTCGTGGCGCTGTGCGCGGTCAACAACTGGACCTTCGACGAGATCGTCGCGACCTACGACCTGACCCGCGCGGAATGCACGCGCCTGCTCCTCCGTCTCGACCGGCACCGCATCGTCGAACTCGCGCCGGGCAACCGGATCCGGCCGCTGATCAGCCGCACCTTCTCCTGGCGACCCGGCGGTCCGATCCAGCGCTTCTTCCACGAACGCATCCAGGCCGAGTACCTCGCGAGCGCATTCGATCGGCCCGACGAACTGCTGCTGTTCGCGAGCGGGATGCTCTCGCACGCATCGAGCGCGGAACTCGTCGCGCGGCTGCGGCGCGTCGCCCGCGATTTCGCCGAGCAGCATCGGGACGACCTCCGGCTGCCGCTCGCGCAGCGCTTCGGCACCAGCCTGCTCGTCGCGATGCGCCCGTGGGAGCCGCGGGCGTTCCGCAAGCTGCGCCGCCCCGGCGCCGAAGATGAACACGGCGCGCGCCTGCTACAGCTCCAGCAGGCCGGTCCCGGCCGCGCGTCTCGATCGCGCACCGCGTAGCACCCGGCGAGACGGCCGGTAGCACGCGGCGATACGTTCGCGATTGCGCTGGACCGCGCCCGGCCGACGCGCGAGGTTGGCGGCGCGGGCGACGTGCCCGCCTTCATGAAAGGCATCGATGATGGAGATCTCGAGGCGTTCGATCGTCGCTCTCGCCGTCGCCGCGTTCGCACTCGCGGGCTGCTATGTCGTTCCCGTGGTCCAGGACGGTGCCGCGACTCACGCCCCCGGTCCGGGCCCCTACGCGCTGGTGCCGGCCGGCGCAGGACCGGTTCCCTATGCGCTGGCGCCGACACCCGTCGCAGCTCCCGGCGCACCGGTGCCCGGATTGCTCCAGGCGCGCCTCTACCCCGCGAACGAGGCCGCGACGCGCACGGGCATGCTCTCGGGCACGGTCACGAACCTGATGACCGGCAAGGGACGTTTCCAGCTCGACTATGCGGGCGAGGTGCTGGTCGGCGAGGCGACCCGCGTTCCCGGCGACGAACGCGCGGGGCTCGCCAACGCGTACGGTCAGCGCGGCACGTACATGACCTGCAGGTACACGATGACTACGCCCTATCAGGGCACCGGCACCTGCACGCTTTCGACCGGCGCGCTCTACCAGGTGCACCTCGGCGCGTAATCGCGCGATGATCGCGGACGGGCCGGGCGACCGGCCCGTTCTCGTCCGCGTCGACGTTTGGAGCACAATGGCGGCCCGGGACCGGATTCGCGCGCGTCCTTGTCGCGCGAACCGCCCCGCATGCGATCCGGAGGAGTCCATGGGTTCACGCACCGCCACGTCGCGCACGCTCGTCGTCGCACGTGCTCTCGCCCTCTCGCTCGTCGCGCTGCTTCCTGCGGCGTGCACCGTCGCGCCCCAGTCCTACGACTACTCGGTGCCCGCCAGCGTCGAACGTTCGTGGGCGGCCGCGATCGGCGCGATGCAGGACAACGGCCTCACCATCACGAGCCAGGATCGCGCGACGGGCACCGCGGTCGGCAGCCGCAGCAATGCCGACATCGTCGCCCGGGTCCAGCAGCAGGCGGACGGTTCCGTGCGCGTCGAGTTCACCTCCCGGCGGGCGGGCAACGACGACCCGGGACTCATCTCGCGCGTGACCGCGTCCTACCACCAGCGCATGGGGCGGTAGCGCGCGGCGCGGCCGGCGCGCGCAGTATCGCGGATCGACGGCTGGCGGCGCTGCGCCGCCGTGGGCCGTCGTCGCGGGCCCCGTGAAGGGGCGTTCGCGCTCCGGACCGGAACGTGACGGGCGCGCCGTCGCCAGCCTCGGCAGCCGGAACATCCCACGGGCTCGGGATGCATGATGCCCCCACGCTTCCGGCCAAGTCCGCACAGCCGCCGGAGCAGGTCGGCAGT
>DAOMBL010000405.1:1425-3618 GCA_035427325.1 Casimicrobiaceae bacterium | reverse complement strand
CCCGAAGCGTTGCCGCGCATGTTCGTCGCTGCGCTCGACGCCGACGGGATCACGCTGGGCCGCTCGGCGAGACATCGCCTAGTCTCCGGCAGCGTGTCCCACGAGCCTGCCGATCGCCTCGACGATGGGCGCGAGTTCGCCCTTTCCGTACAACAGCGGCAGCAGCGTCGCGATCGCGCCCAGCGACGAACCGACGAGCTGCCCGAACGAGCGCAGGTCGAACGGCACCACCCGCATCCTCTCGATGCGCGAGAAGATCGACGTCAGCGTGGCGAGTTCGGACAGCGCGCGCGCATCCTGCTCCGGCGACTCGGGCCGCTCGCGGTAGAGCCAATGCTCCTCGACGCGCCGGCTCTGCTCGGTGACCCGTTCGCGATACGCCGCGAGCGCGCGCTTCTTGCTGCGATGGAGCTGCTTCGTGAACATGAGCAGCGGCAGCGTGAACAGTGCCGGGGCGCCCAGCCCGAACAGCACGAGCGGACCCCACACCGGCAGGATCGACAGATCGTAGTTCAGCACCGACACCTGGTAGCCGACCGGTGCCGCCACGTTGCCGATGCCGTAGGCGAGGATGAAGAGGGCGAAGCGCCCCTGTGTCTCGCTGATGAAGCCGATGCCGCCGGTGACGTCGGCGTGCATCGGGTGCAGTTCCAGGTGCAGTCGCGTAATCCGGTAGAGGTAGTAGATCCACAGGAGGATCTTGCAGATGAGCCGCAGCCAGATGTAGTTCAGCAGCGGAATGGACACGAAGAACGCCCAGACGCCCGCCGCGGTCATCCGGCGGGCGTTCGCGTCACCCTGGACGTGCCAGGTCGGCAGGGGGTCGGCGCCGAACTGCGGCACCAGGATCACCAGCGAGAACAGGTAGGCCAGACCGATGCACGCGAGGTCGGGCCACCGGGCGGCGCGCGCACGCGCGATCGCCGCGTGGATCTCGGCGACCTTGGGCGCGTCGGCGGGCCGCACGATGCCGCAGGCGAGGAACTGCTTCGCCGCGTCGCGGGTGCTCGCGTCGATGACCGGTTCGGCGACGATGTAGAGCGGCAACGCGACGAGGAACTGCGCGTACGCCGCGAAGTCGGCGAAGAAATTCGTCGGCGTCGCCACGGTGTCGTAGAGCCCCTGCAGGATCGCCAGCAGCGCGATCGGCAGGTAGGTCACGATCATGAGCACGCACGCGCGCTTGGCGTGCCGGAAGCGCACTCGCGCGCCCAGTCCCATCGCCGCATAGAAGCGGCGGGCGTTGTCATCCTCGAACAGCGAGAACGCGACGGGCGTGGCGGGGTGCGCGGCAGGCGCCGGACCGGCCGCTTCGGCGTCCGTGGCCCGTGTCGTCGCGGACCGCGGCATCGGTGTCGTCACGGTGCGGCCCCGCGTCCCGGAGCGTCGGCATCGCAGAGGGCGGCCCACGCGCGATCCATGTCCGCGCGGCCGATGTCGCGCTCGTGCAGGCGGATCGTCGGTCCCGACAGGAAGCGCCGGTACCCGGCGTAGCCGCCGCCCGCGGTCCGCTCGTTGACCTCGCCGCACAGCACCGGAACACGGCGAAGCAGCGAGACGTGGGTGTTGCGGAACGTGGCGCCGTCGGGATCGAGCAGGCCGGCGCGCACCTTCTCCTGCTCGGACAGGGCGAAGCGCGCGCGGTCCAGCGGACGCTCCGCCGCATTCGGTCGAGGAAGCCACGCCGCGTAAGCGACGAGCGCCAGGAACAACGCGGCCAGCCCGGCGTAAACGCGCGCTGCTGTTCGAGTGAGGCGGCGCATCGGCGCAGCTCCAAGGCTCCCCTCGGGACGTCGCGTTGGAATGGTAATCGAACGACGGGACTTCGGGTCGAGCGACTTCCGGCGTGATGTCCGCGGCCATCCGGACTTCTCGGGCCGATGCGCGCGAATCGAAACGCTGCGACGCTTCCCGGCGCTCGATGCGCCGCCCCGGGGAATCGCTGGCGCGACTGTCCTCTGACCTCTGTTTCCTGTTTCCTGTTGTCGGCCTGAAGGCCGACCCACAACCTCTCAGCGGTGGGTCGGGCTTCAGCCCGACGGGGTTCGTGCCCACTCGCGGGAAGGCCGACCCACGACAGTCGCTTCCCGGCGCTCGATTCGATGCCCCGGGGAATCGCCGGCGCGACTGTCCTCTTACCTCTGTTTCCTGTTTCCTGTTGTCCGCCTGAACGCCGACCCCCCATGCCGTCCC
>DAOMBL010000405.1:0-1415 GCA_035427325.1 Casimicrobiaceae bacterium | reverse complement strand
ACAAGGCCGATCCACAAGGCCGATCCACAAGGCCGATCCACAAGGCCGATCCACAAGGCCGACCCGCCACTCCTCCGCCGTGGGTCGGGATGGAGCCCGACGGTTTGGGCATCAGCCCGACGGGGTTCGCCCCCGTCCGAACCCCAGATAGATGCGCTCCGCGTTGCCGCCGAACACGGCGGCCCGCCCGATATGATCGAGCCTGCCCATCGCCTCGAGCGACATCGCCCGCCAACGGTCGTAGCCGCCGGCGAGGTCGACGACCGGCCAGTCGCTGCCCCACAGCAGACGGTCCGGACCGAAGATGTCGACGAGGGCGTCGATCCACGGCGCGAGTTCGGGCACGCCATCGCCCGGACGCGCCTCGGTGACGAGCCCGGAGAACTTGCAGGAGACCTGGGGATGCGCAGCGAGCGCCGCGAGGTCCGCGCGCCACGCGTCGATCTCGCGCGCGCGGATCCGCGGCTTCGCGCCGTGATCGACGACGACGCGGAGAGCCGGGTGGCGTTCGACCACCGCGGCGAGCCGCGGAAGGTGGCGGGGCAGCACGAGCGCGTCGAACACGAGTCCGTGCGCGATCATCGCGTCGAATACCGGGGCGAGTTCGCGCCGCGCGAGCCAGTCGTCGTCGGCGAGGTCCTGCACCATCGGGCGCAGGCCCACGATCCTCCGCTCGTCGGCGAGCCGGGCGACCGCCTCCGGCGCATCGGGTGCGTCGAAGTCGGTCCAGCCGATCACGCCGGCGACGAACGGGGTGCCGCGCGCGACCTCGACGAGCCAGCGCGTCTCCGCCTCCGTCGGCGCGGCCTGGGCGAGAATCGTGCGCTCGATGCCGTGTCGCGCGAGGATCGGCGCGAGGTCGGCCGGGCCGAAGTCGCGGTGGATCGGCCCGAGCGCAGGCGTGAGCCAGCCGTAGTCGCCGCGGGCGAGCCGCCAGAAGTGCTGGTGCGCGTCGATCACGCGGGTACCGGAGCGTCTTCGCGCAGCAGCCGCGCGTCCTTGAGGTCGCGCCACAGCGCGGGCGGAACCGGGCGGGCGAACATGTCGACGTTGCGCCGCACCTCGTCGGGCGACACCGCGCCGAGCACGACGCTCGACACCGCCGGGTGGCCGAGGACGAACGCGAGCGCCGCGTGCGCGAGCGCGACGCCGTGCGACGCGCAGACGCGCTCGATCCCGGCCACGCGGGAGAGCACCTCGGGCGGCGCCGGCCGGTAGTTGTAGCGCGCGCCCTCGACCGCCCCGGTCGCGAGGATCCCGGAGTTGTAGACCCCGCCCAGCATGACGCCGATGCCGCGTTCCGCCGCGACCGGGAGGAATCGGTCGAGCGCGGGCTGCTCGAGCAGCGAGTACCGTCCGGCGAGGAGCACGCAGTCGAGGTCGGCCTCGCGCGCGAAGAACTCGCACACCGCGGC
>DAOMBL010000404.1:0-3624 GCA_035427325.1 Casimicrobiaceae bacterium | reverse complement strand
CGCCGATGCGAGCGAAATGCGTCGGCCTGAAGGCCGACCCACAAGGCCGACCCACAACCCTTCCGCTGTGGGTCGGGCTTCAGCCCGACGGGGTCCGCGCCGATGCGAGCGAAATGCGTCGGCCTGAAGGCCGACCCACAAGGCCGACCCACGACCCTTCCGCTGTGGGTCGGGCTCAAGCCCGACAGGGCGTTGCATCCTTGCTGTGGGTCGGGCTTCAGCCCGACGGCTTGGGCTTCAGCCCGACGGCTTGGGCTTCAGCCCGACGGCTTGGGCTTCAGGCCGACGGCTTGGGCTTCAGCGCGATGCCTCCCCGCGCCCGTCGAGTCTCGCCGCGACAACGCGGAAGGCACCCGCCCGCCCACGCGCACCGGACGTCCTCCTCATTGCCGGCCGCGGCGCGCGGTGGACACCGGCATGTCGAGCCTCACACCCCGGGGGCGCGGGCACCGCGTCGTGTTCTCGAACGTGGGGCATGTCACCTCTCCTGCCCGGCGTTCCTGCCGTTGGACGACCCCATCGCATCGGATCCCCGGCTGCGCGATCGATCGAACCGATGACGCAGCCAGGGGATGGCGATCCTCCGGGCGCCTCAACGCCGGGTGACGACGACCTCGAGGTACTCGCCCGGCACGACCAACGACGCCGGTCCGGCGACGTTCAACTCGCCGAGCAGCGCCGTCAGATCGTGCTCGAGCGCCTGCTGTCCGCCCGCGTCGAGCGCGGCGAACGCCTTGTGCGTCGGCCCGTAGTAGTCGCGGAAGACCTGGATCCAGTGCGCCGCCGAGCGGTAGCGGAAGTTGAAGACGCGGCGCTCGGCGCGCAGGTCGGCGGCGTGCGGGCCGAACAGTTCGGCGAGGTGCGCCTCGGTGCCCCAGAGCGCGGGCGAGACGAGGCCCGCGGGCGGCGGCACGTGGCGGCCGATCACCCGGAACAGGCGTCCGATGAAGCCCTCGGGCGTCCAGTTCGCCATCCCCAGGCGCCCCCCCGAACGCAGCACGCGAATCATCTCGCGTGCGGTGCGCCGCTGGTCGGGCGCGAACATCGCGCCGAACGTCGACAGCACGACGTCGAAGCTCGCGTCCGGGAACGGAAGCTCCTCGACGTCGGCTTCCTGGAACCGGACCGCGAGGCCGTCGGCCTCGGCGCGCAGGCGACCCTTGGCGAGAAGCGACGGAACGTAGTCGGTCGACGTGACGACGGCGAAGCGGCGCGCGGCGGCCAGCGTCGCGTTGCCGTTGCCGGCCGCGACGTCGAGCACGCGCTCGTCGGCGCGCACGTCGACGGCTTCGGCGAGCGACTCGCCGACGATCTGCAGCGTCGTGCCGACGACGGCGAAGTCGCCGCTCGCCCAGGTGGCCTGCTGGCGTTGCTTGATGGCGCCGAAGTTCGGCGTCGCGGCCGGAACATCGAGTGGTGCATTCATGGCACAGCTCCTTGGTGGCGAAGTTGGGCGCTCCGGATCAGCCATCGCGCCGGGAACGCACGACGAGCGTGCGGGTGGCCGTCGCGGGGTCTTCGACCTCGCGAGGGACCGATGGGATTTCGCTGCGGTTGAGGCCGAGGTCGCGCAACGTGCGATCCCCGAGCGCGTGAAGCGCGTCGACGGTCTCGCGCTCCGACCGGCGGCGGAACGCGTCGAGGAGCGCGCGAACACGATCGGACACCCACGAGAGGAACGATCGGGTGGACGCGCCCGGCCGCGTGTCCCGAGGGCCGAATTCGGGATCGTTGGCGCTCGGTGCGCCGGCCGGCGGCCGGCGGCGTGTCGGTGCGCGATGCCCGCGGCCGGTTCGCCCGGTGTCGGGCGGAACGGCGGAATTCGCTGCGGAACGTGCTTGGGCCATGGTCGTCCCCGTGGGTGAGGACGAATCCTGCTCGACCGAGCGTTCCGCGAGCGTTCCTCGCCTCCCGCGGCCGGCCGGGCAGCCGGTATTGCCGTCAGTTCGCGCTGCGAAGCGCGGCGACGAGCGGCGCGTGGGCGAGCGCGGCCTCGTCGGCGAGCCGGCGCATCAGGTCGTCGAGGCTCGCGACGGGCCAGGTCGCGGGCAGTGGGTCCGAGCCCAGGCCCTCCCACGCCTGCCGCAATTCCTCGCGATCGGGCGCGCTGATCGCATCCTGCGCCATGCCGAAGGCCAGCACGTGCTGCGCGCTCGCGGGCTCGCCCAGCGCGTGCAGGACATCGGCGCAGGCGATGATCGCGGCGGCCTTGAGCGAAGGCGCATCCAGCGCCGAGGCCAGCGCCGCTCCCTTCGACAGCAACGCGTGCGCCTGCGCGAGGTCGCCGCGCCAGGCCGCGAGCCGCGCGCGCTGGAGTTCGAGCCAGCCTGCGAGCGCGCGCATGCCCGCCGCTTCGGTCATCCCGAGTGCGCGATCCGCGAGTTCCTGCGCCCGGGACCGGTCACGCTCCTTGAGCGCGAGTTCGACCAGGTTGGCGAGCGCGTAGGCCTTCGTGCTGACGAGGTCGTGCCGCTCGGCGAGGCGAAGGGCTTCCTCCAGCGCGGCCTTCCCGGGTCCGGTCCGACCGAGGAACAGGTGGAGCGAACCCAGGTTGCTGAGCCCGACCGCGAGGCGCGCGACATCCCCGTGGGCGCGGTACCGATCGATGGCCTCGCTCGACATGCGCAGCGCCTCGTCGTACCGGCCCAGCCTCTTCTCGACGAGCGCGATGTTCTCGAGGGTCGGCGCGACATCGGCCAGCGCGCCCGTCCTGCGCGCCACCGCGAGGGCCTCGCTGTACCAGCGCTTCGCGTCGGCGAGTCGTCCGGTGTTGACCGCGCAGCCGGCACGCACCGACAGCGCACGAAAGCGGATCCCCGGATCCCCGGAATGCCGCCCGATCGCGAGGGCGTCCGCGGCCATCGCATCGGCCTCGGCGTAGCGCGCGAGCCGCAACTCGATGAGCGCGGCCTGCCCGACGAGGAGCGCCTTGAGCGCCGGGTCGCGTTCGGCCAGCGAGGACTCGATGGCGCCGGCGAGCAGTGCCCGACCCTCGGCGAACCTGGCCCGGTCCTCGAAGTAGCCGACCAGCGCCGGCACGCTCTGCCGCAGCGCCGCTCCTTCTCCCGTTTCGACCGCGAAATGCCAGGCCTGCCGGCAGTTCTCGTAGTCCGAGTCGATGACCTCCAACGCCTCGGGGCCCATGACCCGAAGGCCCGGCTTGAGCTGGTGCAGGAGGTTGAGGTAGTGCGCGGCGTGCGCCGCGTGCGCCGCGAACGCGGCATCGGCGGGGAGCTTCGCGCCGGCGAGTTGCTGCACCAGCGGATGGAGGCGCAGGCGCGCATCGTCGCGGTGCAGCAGCGACTTGTCGGCGAGGGAGGCCAGCACCGCGAGCCGCGCGAAGGCCACGTCGCGCGCCGCCTCCGCCGTGAAACTCCCGCTCATCACCGACAGCCGCGCGAGGACGTCGCGCTCGATGTCGGAAAGCAGGCGCCACGACTGCTCGAACACCGCCTCGATGCTCGCGTGCCGGGCCGGCCGCACGCCATCCTCGGAGCGCAGGAGTTCCCGGCCCTCGCGCAACTCCTTCGCGATCGCCTCGCAGGACAGCAGCCGCGTCCCGGACGCCGCCAGTTCCAGGGCCAGCGGAAGGCCCTCGCCCTGCTGGCAGATGTCGCTGACGGC
>DAOMBL010000403.1:0-3626 GCA_035427325.1 Casimicrobiaceae bacterium | reverse complement strand
TCGAGGCCGAGGAACGAGCGGTAGTCGTCGGTGACGCGTGCGACGCCGCGGGCGGGGAGGCCACGGCGCGCGGTGACGAGGCTCGTGCTGGTCCGGTGTTCGAGGCCGCCGTAGCCTTCGCCGACGGCGGCGACCTGGAAGAGGTAGCGGTCGAACGGCGCGCGCGAGCCCGGGGCGCCGCCGAAGAGATCGCACTGCCACTGGCAGATGCGGGCGAGGTCGCGGGCGAGGCGCGCGTCGTCGAAGTCGGCGCGCCCGCTCACCGCGACGTCGTGCGTCGCGCCGCCGGCTTCGAAGGCGACGTGGCGGAAATCGGCCATCTCGACCGGGTGGTCGAGGAGTTCGTCGTAGCTCGACGCGCGGTAGCGGCCGAAGCCAAGGGGCGGGGCGCCGTCGCGCGGCAGTGTGGTCGCCACGCGCCAGCGCGCGCCGGCCGGGTGCCCCGGAGCGACGATCTCGACTTCGCAGGGAGCGTCCCGGCGGCCTTCCGGACACAGGAAGACCGACGTGCCGTTGAAGAATCCGCGGGCGGTGTCGAGGTACGCGGTGCGCACCGACAGGTCGTACGCGTAGACGTCGATCGTCATCGTCACCGGTCCCCGGGCCGGGGCCGCCTGCCAGGTGTCCTTCGCGACCTTGTCGACGCGCAGCGGCGCGCCGTCCGCGCTCGCCCGCGCGGCGACGACGTGGCGCGCGAATTCCCGGATCAGGTAGCTGCCGGGCGTCCACGACGGCAGCACGAAGCGCTGGCCGCCTTCCTCCGGATCGTCGATCGTGCAGTCGATCGTGAAGAGATGCGCGTGGGGGTCGCGTGGCGCGATGCGATAGCGAAGAGGGGGCAACGGATCGGACTCCGGTCGAGCGGGGCGAGGTCCCGGCGGGGCCGCCGATTATAGGGGAGGCGGATTGCGGGCGCAGGCGGCTTCCGGCGCTCCCGCCCGGTACAATCGGCCGGGTCGCGTCGATCGCGGGCGCGAGACCCATGGACGACCTACCGCTCACCGCCGCCACCGCATCGGTCTGGATCTACTGGTTCATCGTCGGCGCGATGTCCTGGCGCGTGCGCCGGCGCACGCGACGCCTCGCCGGCGTCGTGCCGGAGGACAAGGTCGAGCAGGCGATGTGGCTCGTCTGGGTGCCGATGGTGGTGCTCTGGATGGCGCTGCCGATGATCGCAGGCCACAGCCGCGCGCCGCACCTGTCGGTGCCGGCCTTCGCGCGCGAGGGCGTCTACGCGAACCTGCGCGGTCTCGCGGGGGGGCTCGCCGTGGTGGCGCTCGTCCTGACGATCGAGTGCTGGAAGCGCATGGGCCGGAGCTGGCGCATGGCGGTCACGCCGGGCGAGCGGACCGAACTCATCACCACCGGCCTCTACCGCTCGATCCGCCACCCGATCTACGCGCTGTCGATCCTGCTCGTGGTCGCGTGCGCGCTCGTGTTGCCGACCGCGCCGATGATCGCCGTCGCGCTCGTCAACGTGACGCTCCTCCACCTGAAGGCGCGCCACGAGGAGCGGCACCTCCTCGCGGCGCACGGCGAGGTGTATGCCGCGTACCTCCGCACGACCGGCCGATTCCTGCCGCGCCTGTTCGCGAGTCGCTAGCGTCCTCGCGTCGGCCGTGCTGGCAGGGTGGGCCACCTCCGGCCCGGCCGGCGCGCCGCTGCCCGACTGCGCACGGCCGGAGACATTCGCGGCGAGCGCGCTGCCCGCCGAACGCGCGCCGCGGATCGTGCTCCTGCAGGGCTCGCTCGGCATCGTGACGATGGCGCCGGTGGGCGAGTTCCTGGCGGCGATGGGATACCCGGCGCGCCAGCTTGCCGACCCGCGCACCGGCGCGATGACCACCGACAGCGATCTGGACGGCCGCGACCTCGCCGGCATGCTCGCCTGGCAGGTCGAGCGCGACGGCGTGCGGCCGATCATCGTCGGCCACAGCAAGGGCGGCGGCGTGGTCATCGACACGCTGCGCGCGCTCGCGGGACTGCGCGGGGCGGACCTGCCGGTCGTCGATCCGCGCACCGGCGCCGCCGAAGCGCGCGATCGCATCGTCGATCCGGTCGACGGCGCGACGCTCCGGGTGACCGGACTGCGTTTGCCCTATGCCGCCGCGATCGCGACCGGGCGCCTGCCCCGCATCCTGCGCGGCCAGTTCGAACTCGCGCGCGTATTGCGCGAGGTGCCCGACAGCGCCGAGGCGTTCACCGGATTTGCGATTCCCTTCGATCCGATCGCCGGCACGCTGGCGGGGGACGAGGATCCCTATGTGCCGACCGGAGCGGCGCGCGTGCGCAACGTCGTCTTGCCCGCGCAGACCAGCCACATCGGCGCGCCGCTCGTCGCGCATCTCGCGCGCGAGGACGCCACGCGCGCTTTCGTCGAGCACTACCGTCCCGGGAGCGACGCCCCGTGGCCCTCCGGCGTCGACACCTCCAACCTGATGCTGGCCGCCGAACTCTGGTACGACGTCAAGCGTGCGTGGTGCAGCGAGGCGCGACGCGCGGCGCATTCGACGGGGGGGCACTAGGGTGCGCGGCGCGCTCAACCTGTTCCAGGCGACGATGCTGCGCTGGCGCTCGCGCCATCCGTACAACGCGGTGCACGCCGCGCGCGTGGGCGCTCCGCTCGACGAGGCCCGCCTCCGCGCGGCCATCGACGCGGTCCTCGAGGCGTGCGGACTCACCGGCTACACGCTCGACGCGCGGCGCGGCCGCTACGAGTGGCGCGGAGGGGCCGCGGAAGTCGCACTCGACGTCGTGTCGGGCAGCGCGTCGGCCGACGCGCTGCGCGCGGCGATCGAGCGCGCGCTCGACCATCCGTATCCTCGCGAGGGCGCGTACTGTCCGTTCCGGTTCGACGCGATCGCCGATGGCGAGGGCTTCTGGCTCATGCTGGCCTACGACCACCTGGTCGCCGGGGGCGATTCGGCGTCCGCGCTGCTGGGGGCGCTGTGCGCGGGGTACCTCGGCGCTCCGCCGCCATCACGTCTGGAACGCCATCCGGCGCGCTTCCGGCGCCTCGTCGCCCGGCATCCGTGGCAGAGCGCCCGGGCGGCGGCGCTCCTGCCGCGGCTCGCCTCGCGCGCCAGGCGCGCGCGGCGTGCTCCGGGGCTCGAGATCCGCGACGGGCGCAACGCGTTCCTGATGGCGAGTCTCGACGCCTCGGTGGTCGAGCGCATCGCCGCGTCGGCCCGGCGGTGCGAAGCGACCCGCAACGACGTGCTGATGGCCGCGCTGATGCGCGCGATCGCGCCGCTGCGGCCGCCGCCGAAGGCGGGCGCGCGGCGTCGCGAGGTCGGCGTTGCATCCATCGTGAACATTCGCGGGGATTGCGCGGGGCCGGTCGGGCGCGTATTCGGCCAGTTCCTGTCGTCGTTTCGCGCCGCGCACGACGATCCGGCGAACGCGCGCTTCGACGACGTGGTGCGCGCGATCCACGCGGAGAGCCGCGACCTGCGGCGCAGGCGAGTCTACCTGCGCTCGCTCCTCGCGATCGCGCTCTCCGGCATCGCGTGGCGCGTGGTGCGCGACGACATGCGCGATTCCCTGTTCGCGAAGCACTATCCGGTCTGGGCCGGCCTCACGACGCTGTCCGTGACGGGACCGTGGGGCGCGATCGCGCCGCAGGC
>DAOMBL010000402.1:0-3628 GCA_035427325.1 Casimicrobiaceae bacterium | reverse complement strand
GCGCAACCCGCCCGGGCCGGTGGTGATCTGGAACCTGATCCGCCGCTGCAACCTCGCGTGCCAGCACTGCTACTCGATCTCGGCGGACATCGACTTCCCCGGCGAGCTCTCGACGCCCGACATCTACCGCACGATGGACGACCTGAGGGCGTTCGGCGTGCCGGTGCTGATTCTCTCGGGCGGCGAACCGCTGCTGCACCCGGACATCTTCGCGATCTCCGCCCGGGCGAAGGCGATGGGCTTCTACGTCGGACTGTCGACCAACGGCACGATGATCGACGACGCGATGCTGCCGAAGGTCGCCGCGGTCGGCTACGACTACGTCGGCATCAGCCTCGACGGCATCGAGTCGACGCACGACCGCTTCCGCCGCAAGAGCGGCGCGTTCGCGGCCTCGCTCGCGGCGGTCCGGCGCTGCCGGGGCGCGGGACTCAAGGTCGGCATCCGGTTCACGCTGACGCAGGACAACGCGCACGACCTGCCGGCGCTCCTCGACCTGATGGAGGCCGAGGACATCGACAAGTTCTACCTGTCGCACCTCAACTACGGCGGGCGCGGCAACGTCAACCGCAAGACCGACGCGGTGTTCCGCACGACGCGCGACGCGATGGACCTAGTGCTCGGCGCGGCGTGGCGCGCGCTCGAGGCCGGGAAGCCGCGCGAATTCGTCACCGGCAACAACGACGCGGACGGCGTCTACCTGCTGCAGTGGGTGCGCGAGCGTTTCCCGGAGCGCGAGGCGCACCTCCGCGCGAAGCTCGCGCAGTGGGGCGGCAACAGCTCGGGCGTCAACATCGCGAACATCGACAACCTCGGCAACGTCCACCCGGACACGTTCTGGTGGGACTACCCGCTCGGCAACGTGAAGACGCGGCCGTTCTCGGAGATCTGGCGCGACACGTCCGACCCGCTGATGGCGGGGCTGAAGGCGAGCCCGCGTCCGGTCAAGGGGCGCTGCGCGCGCTGCGCGTACTTCGACGTGTGCGGCGGCAACACGCGCGTGCGCGCCTGGCAGATCGCCAAGGACGCGGGGGAGGAGGACCACGGCTGCAACCTGGACGACGGCGAACTCGGCATCGGGGCCGGCGGGGAGCGGCTCGTCGCGAAACCCTACGTGCGCGTGCGGCGCGCCGACGCGGCGGCGCCGGCCGCGGAGTCCGGCGGAGCGCGGACGTGACGCGCCGCTGCGCGTGGACGCCTCCACGGGCGCGAGGGTCGGCGTCCGGCCTCGGGCGCTGGCGCTGCGCGATCGGCTGGGCAGTCTACGTCGCGATCGCCGCGCTCGTCATCGCGTTCGCGGGCGCGGCGGCGGCGCAGGCGAGTGCGCCGTCACCCGCCCCGGTCGACGCCGGCGCGCTCTACGCGACGCACTGCGCGTCTTGCCACGGCGCCGACCGGTTCGGCCTGATGGGACCGGCGCTCCTGCCCGAGAGCCTCGAGCGGCTGCGCAAGCCGCTGGCCGCCGAGACGATCGCGAACGGCCGCCCGGCGACGCAGATGGCCGGGTTCTCGCCCGCGCTCTCGAAGGCCGAGATCGACGCGCTGGTCGCCTACATCTACGCGCCGCCCGCGACCCGGCCGGTCTGGACCGAGGCGGACATCCGCGCCTCGCGCGTCGTCCACCGCCCGCGCGCGTCGCGGCCGGACCGGCCGTCGTTCGGCGCCGACCCGCTCAACCTGTTCGTCGTCGTCGAGGCGGGCGACCACCACGCGTCGATCCTCGACGGCGACCGGTTCGAGCGCATCGCGCGGTTCCCCACGCGCTACGCGCTGCACGGCGGGCCGAAGTTCTCGCCGGACGGACGCTTCGTCTACTTCGCGTCGCGCGACGGCTGGATCTCCAAGTACGACCTCTGGAACCTCGCGATGGTCGCCGAGGTGCGCGCCGGCCTCAACACGCGCAACGCCGCGGTGTCGGGCGACGGCCGCTACGTGATGGTCGGCAACTACCTGCCGCACACGGTCGTCATCCTCGATTCGGACCTGGAACTCGTCAAGGTGGTGCCCGCCGTCGACCGCGAGGGCCGGAAGAGTTCGCGCGTCTCGGCCGTCTACGACGCGACGCCGCGCAGGAGCTTCGTCGTGGCGCTGAAGGACATCGCCGAGGTCTGGGAGGTGAGCTACGACCCGAAGGCGCCCGAGATCCCCGCCGGCGTGATCCACGACTTCCGGTACCGCGAGGGCGCGTTCGTCCCCGGCTTCCTCAACGTCCGCCGCTCGGTGCTGCAGGACACGCTCGACGACTTCTTCTTCACGCAGGACTACAGCGAGGTCATGGGCGCGTCGCGCGAGGCGGGCAAGGGCCAGGTCGTGAACCTCGACGTGCGGCGCAAGATCGCGGACCTCGACCTGCCGGGCATGCCGCACCTGGGCTCGGGCATCACGTTCGCCCACGACGGCCGGACGGTGATGGCGACGCCGAACCTCAGGGAGGGCGTGGTCACCGTGATCGACACGAAGACCTGGAAGGCGGTGAAGGAGATCCCGACGAACGGCCCGGGCTTCTTCATGCGCAGCCACGACGCGACGCCCTACGCGTGGATCGACGCGATGATGGGCCCGCGCAAGGACACGCTGCAGGTGATCGACAAGCGCACGCTCGCGATCGCCGGGTCGGTCACGCCGTCGCCGGGCAGGACGGCCGCGCACATCGAGTTCGACCGCCACGGCCGCCACGCGCTCGCGAGCGTGTGGGAGATGGACGGGGCGATCGTCGTCTACGACGCGGCGACGCTCAGGGAGGTGAAGCGCATCCCCGCGTCGAAGCCGGTCGGCAAGTACAACGTCTGGACCAAGATCACCCGCGAGGCCGGGACGAGCCACTGACGCCCGGCGGCTCCGGGCCCGCGGCGGACGCGGCCGTGCTAGCCGGTGTGCGCCCGGAGCCGCGCGACGTCGACGATGTGCACGTCGCGGCCCTCGACGCGGATCAGGTCGAGCGCCTGGAGTTCGTGCCGGATGCGCGAGAAGTGCTCGGGCGTGAGGTTGAGGCGCGAGGCGACGACCGCCTTGGTCACGGGCAGCGTGAGCTTCGCGGGCCCGGTGTCGGCCTCCAGCGCGTCGTCCTGGCGCAGCAGGTAGCCGATGACGCGCTGCGTCCCCGACTGCAGCGAATAGCTCTCGACGTCGGAGATGAGCGAGTGCAGGCGGCGCGAGAGCCCGGCCAGCATCTTCTTCGCGAACTCCGGCTGGCGCGCGAGTTCGTCGAACACCACTTCCTTCGACACGTGGAGCAGCATCGTGTCGGCGAGCGTCTGCGCCATCACGATGTAGGGGCGCTCCATGAACATCAGCGCCTCGCCGAACGAGTTGCCCGGCGTGATGATCTCGACGACCTTCTCCTGCCCGGAGGGCGTCACGAACGAGAGCTTCACCTGGCCGAAGATGACCAGGTAGAAGCCGGTGGTCGGATCGCCCTTCTGGAACAGGATCTCGCCGCGCGGCACGTGCAGCTCGGTGGTGCCGGTCGCGATCCGGTCGAGCTCGGTCGGCGCGAGCTCCTTGAAGAGCGGCAGCGTCGCGAGGAACGCCTGCGTCTTGATCTTCGGCGGCATCGTCGTCGGAGTGTGGCGCGCAAGCGTAGCACGGCGCCGGTAAGCGCTCCGCAGGGCGCTCCCGCGGGAGCGTG
>DAOMBL010000401.1:0-3640 GCA_035427325.1 Casimicrobiaceae bacterium | reverse complement strand
GCGCGAACTGGCGCGCTTCGCGGGTGCGCGCGGCGGCGTCCTTCGGCGAGGCGGGCGCGGCGACCCGGAAATGCGCGAGCCAGCGATCGACCGCGGCGAGGTAGTCGTCCTGCGCGAACGGATAGAACGACACCCACAGGCCGAACCGCTCGGAGAGCGAGATCTTCTCCTCCACCGATTCGCCCGGATGCACTTCCTCGCCGACATGCCGCGTCTCGAGGTTCTCGCTCATGTACTCGGGCAGCAGGTGGCGCCGGTTCGACGTCGCGTAGACGAGGACGTTGCCGGCGCTGCCGGCGATCGACCCGTCGAGCACGACCTTGAGCGCCTTGTAGCCCGCTTCGCCCGCGTCGAAGGTCAGGTCGTCGCAGAACACCACGAAGCGCTCGGGACGGCCCTCGACCCGCTCGACGATGTCGGGCAGGTCGGTCAGGTCCGCCTTGTCGACCTCGATCAGGCGCAGGCCCTTCGCCGCGTACTTCGCGAGCATCGCCTTCACCAGGGACGACTTGCCGGTGCCGCGCGAGCCGGTGAGGAGCACGTTGTTCGCGGGGAGCCCCAGCACGAACTGTCGCGTGTTGCGGTCGATCGTCTCCTTCTGCGCGTCGATCGCGACGAGCGCGCCCAGGTCGATCGCGTGCGGATGGGCGACCGCCTGGAGGAAACCGCGCCCGCCGCGCTTGCGCCAGCGAGCCGCGTGCACGACGCGCCAGTCCGGATCCGGTGCCGGGGCGGGAAGCAGCGCTTCGACGCGCCCGAGTACGCCTTCCGCCCGCGCGATCAGCGCGTCCAGGTCGCGCTGCGCGCCGGACACGACGGCGACAGGCCGCTTCGCGGAGATCCGGCGGCGGGTCACGAGCGGTAGTCCGCGTTGATCGACACGTAGTCGTGCGAGAAATCGCAGGTCCAGACGGTCGCGCGCGCGGCGTGCGGCCCGCTCGCGCGGCCGAGGTCCACGCGCACCGCGATCTCGTCCTGCTTCATCACGCGCTGCCCGTCCTCCTCGCGGTAGCCGGGCGAACGACCGCCGCGGTCGACGACCAGCACGTCGTCGAGCCAGAACGACACGCCGGCCGGATCGAGATCGGCAGGACCCGAGTTCCCGATCGCGCACACGATGCGTCCGAGGTTCGGGTCCGACGCGAAGAATGCGGTCTTGACGAGCGGCGAGTGGGCGATGCCGAGCGCGACCCTGCGGCATTCCTCGACGCTGCGCCCGCCCTCCACGCGGATCGACATGAACTTGGTGGCGCCCTCGCCGTCACGCACGATGGCCTGCGCCAGCTCCACGGCGACGCCTTCGATCGCCGCACGGAGCGCCGGCAGTCGGGGATCGTCGGCACGGGCGATCGGCGCGAGCGCCGCCTTGCCGGTCGCGGCGATCACGAAGCTGTCGTTGGTCGACGTGTCGCCATCGACGGTGGCGCCGTTGAACGACACGTCCGCGGCCTCGCGCGCGATCGCGGCGAGCAGCGCGCCGTCGATCGGAGCGTCGGTCGCGACGAACGCGAGCATCGTCGCCATGTCCGGGTGGATCATCCCGGCGCCCTTGGCGATGCCCGACACGGTGATCGGCACGCCGTCGACCGTCACGCGGCGCGACGCGCCCTTGGGCACGGTGTCGGTCGTCATGATCGCGCGCGCGGCGTCGTACCACCCGTCCGCGCGCAGCGCGCTGCGTGCCTCGGGCAGCGCCGCGACGATCCGGTCGACCGGCAACGGCTCCATGATCACGCCGGTCGAGAAGACCAGCACGTCCTGCATCGGACAGCCGAGCATCGACGCGGCCGCCGCGGCGGTCGTCTCCGCCGCCGCGATCCCGCGTTCGCCGGTGCCCGCGTTCGCGTTGCCCGCGTTGACGACGAGCGCACGCATCCGGCCGCTCGCCGCGAGATGGCGCCGGCACACGGTCACCGGTGCCGCGCAGAAGCGGTTCCGCGTGAACACGCCTGCCGCGGTCGTGCCCGGTTCGCAGGCGACCAGGAGCACGTCGTTGCGGTCCCAGTTCTTGATGCGCGCGGCGACGGCGCCGAGCGTGACGCCCGGCACGGGCAGCACCGACTCGCGGGTGGGCGGGGTGTAGTTGACGGGCATCAGGGTTCCGAAGCCCCCGTGCGAGGTGCCGTGCGGCGGAACCTCGGGAGGCGATGGGTTCCGGGCATCAGGCGACGGGATCGCGGGTAAGGCCGCGGCCCCGCGCGGGGGCCGGTCCGGCCGGAGGCCCTACGCGAGCCGCCCGTGGCACTGCTTGTACTTCCTGCCGCTGCCGCAGGGACAGGGATCGTTGCGCCCGATCTTCTCGCCCGCGCGAACGAACGGCCGCGCCGCGACCGCGGTCGCGGCGTCGGCGCCGTCGTCCGCCGCCACGTCCGGCGACGGTGCCAGCGCGTCCTCGACCTCGGCATGCTGGTAGCGCACGTTCACCGGCGTCGGCTCCTCGACCGCCTCCACGTCCTGCTGATTGCGCACCTGCACGGTCAGGACGACCTTGATCACGTCCTGCTTCACGCGGTCGAGCATGTCGGAGAACAGTTCGAAGGCCTCGCGCTTGTACTCCTGCTTCGGGTTCTTCTGCGCGTAGCCGCGCAGGTGGATGCCCTGCCTCAGGTGGTCGAGATTCGCGAGGTGATCGCGCCAGTGGTGGTCGAGCGTCTGCAGCATGAGGCTCCGCTCGAAGGTGCGCATCACCTCGGCGCCCGCCGCCTGTTCGCGCGCCTGCCAGGCCGCGTTCGCCGCCTCGACCACGCGGTCGCGGATCGTCTCGTCGTTCGTCTCGGCGTCCTCGAGCCAGGGCCGCGCCGCGACCTCGAGCTGGTACTCGCCGGCCAGCGCGGCCTCCATGCCGGCCAGGTCCCACTGCTCCTCGACCGACTCGGCCGGAACGTAGCGGCGCACGACCGCGTCCATCTCGCCGCGGATCATGGCGCGGACCGAGTCGGCGATGTCGGCGCTGTCGACGAGCTCGTTGCGCTGCTGGTAGATCACGCGGCGCTGGTCGTTCGCGACGTCGTCGTACTCGAGGAGCGCCTTGCGGATGTCGAAGTTGCGCGACTCCACGCGGTTCTGCGCCTTGGCGATCGAGCGGTTGACGATGGCATGCTCGATCGGCTCGCCCTCGGGCATCTTGAGCTTCTGCATGATGACCCCGAGCCGCTCGCCGCCGAAGATGCGCAGCAGCGGGTCCTCGAGCGACAGGTAGAAGCGCGAACTGCCGGGGTCGCCCTGGCGACCCGAGCGGCCGCGCAGCTGGTTGTCGATGCGGCGCGACTCGTGGCGCTCGGTGCCGACGATGTGCAGGCCGCCGGCCGCGACGACTTCGTCGTGCCGTCCCTGCCATTCCTCGCGCATCTTCGCGATGGCGGCGTCGCGGGCCTCGGGCGTGAGCGACGGATCGTCGCGCAGCCTGAGGATCGCGGGCTCGATCGCGCCTCCCAGCACGATGTCGGTGCCGCGGCCCGCCATGTTGGTCGCGATCGTGATCGCCCCGGGCCTCCCGGCCTGCGCGACGATCTCGGCTTCGCGGGCGTGCTGCTTGGCGTTCAGCACCTCGTGCTTCAGGCCCTGCTTCTTCAGATGCTCCGACAGGAGCTCCGAGTTCTCGATCGACGTCGTGCCGACGAGCACCGGCTGGCCGCGGCCG
>DAOMBL010000400.1:3108-3649 GCA_035427325.1 Casimicrobiaceae bacterium | reverse complement strand
ACCGCCGCGAAGTCGGCATGCTCCGGAGGGGAGCGGGCGAGAGCTTCGAGGGCGAGGGCATCCTCGCGATCACCAAGGGGCTGCTCGAAGCGGGCGTCGCCTACGTCGGCGGCTACCAGGGCGCGCCGGTCTCGCACCTCCTCGACGTGCTGGTCCAGGCGAAGGACTATCTCCGCGAACTGGGCGTGCACGTCGAAGCGTGCAGCAACGAGGCCTCGGCCGCCGCGATGCTCGGTGCGTCGATCCACTATCCGCTGCGCGGCGCGGTCACCTGGAAGTCGATCGTCGGCACCAATGTCGCGGCCGACGCGTTGTCGAACCTCGCGTCGCCGGGCGTGACCGGCGGTGCGCTCGTGATCGTCGGCGAAGACTACGGCGAGGGCGCGAGCGTGATCCAGGAGCGCACGCTCGCGTTCGCCCTCAAGTCGACGCTCGTCCTCGTCGACCCGCGGCCCGACCTCGCGCACATGGTGCGCTTCGTCGACGAGGCGTTCGGGCTGTCGGAGGCGTCGTACATGCCGGCGATCCTGCAGCTTCGCAT
>DAOMBL010000400.1:0-3098 GCA_035427325.1 Casimicrobiaceae bacterium | reverse complement strand
ACGTGGCCCCGGCGGTATCCGCGCGCCAGCCGATGCCGGAGCCCGCCGCGTTCGACTACACGCGCCTGTCGCACCCGCCGGTGACCTTCCGGCACGAGAAGCTCAAGGCGGACGAGCGGCTGCCGGCCGCGCGCCGGCGCATCGTCGAACGTGCGCTGAACGAGGTGTTCGCCGGTCCGCGCGAGGACCTCGGGATCGTGGTGCTGGGCGGGCTCCACAACACGCTCGTGCGCGCGCTCGCCGCGTTCGGCCTCGCCGACGCATTCGGCGCGCCCGCCCTGCCGATCCTGGTGCTGAACGTCGTGCACCCGCTCGTCCCCGAGGAGATCGTCGCGTTCTGCCGTGGCAAGCGCGCGGTGCTCGTCGTCGAGGAGGGGCAGCCCGAATTCGTCGAGCAGGAGATCCTCGCGACGCTCCGCCGCGCGGGCGTCGGCACCGCGATCGAAGGCAAGGGGCCGCTTCCGATGGCCGGCGAATACACGGTCGAGGTGCTCGCGCGCGGACTCTCGGCGTTCCTCGGACGGCACGCGCCCGGGCTCGACCGGGCGGAGGGCGACCGCTGGCTCCGTTCGGTGGACGAGCGGCGCGCCGCGATCGCGAAGGCGCTCGGCGAACCGCTGCCGCCGCGACCGCCGAACTTCTGCATCGGCTGCCCGGAGCGTCCGGTCTTCGCCGCGATGAAGCTCGCGAAGCGCACGACCGGACCGATCCACGTCGCGGCGGACATCGGCTGTCACTCGTTCGCGACCTTCGAGCCGTTCTCGCAGGGCCACTCGATCCTGGGCTACGGCATGAGCCTCGCCTCGCGCGCCGGCGTCTCGCCGGCGATGGGCAGGCGCGTGGTGGCGGTGATGGGCGACGGCGGCTTCTGGCACAACGGCGTGGTCACCGGCGTGCAGTCGGCGCTGTTCAACGGCGACGACGCGGTGCTGCTGATCCTCAAGAACGGGTACACGTCCGCGACCGGCACCCAGGAGATCATTTCGACGCCGGACGAGGCGGCGAAGGCGACGGCCGCCGACAAGACGCGGAGCCTCGTCCACGACAATCGGGTGATCGAGCGCACGCTCGAAGGGCTCGGTGTCCGTTGGATGCGCACGGTCGACAGCTACCGCGTCGACGCGATGCGCGCGACCGTCGAGGAGGCGCTCACGACCGAATTCGCGGGCCTCAAGGTGATCATCGCCGAGGGCGAGTGCCAGCTCGAGCGCCAGCGGCGCGTCAAGCCCTGGCGCGCGGGACTCGAGCGCGAGCGGCGGCGGTACGTCCGCGTCAAGTACGGCGTCGACGAGGACGTCTGCTCGGGCGATCACTCGTGCATCCGGCTCTCCGGCTGTCCGACGTTGTCGGTGAAGGACAGCGGCGATCCGCTCAAGGTCGACCCCGTCGCCACGGTGCTCGACGGCTGCGTGGGGTGCGGGCTGTGCGGCGAGAACGCGCACGCGGCGACGCTGTGTCCGTCGTGCTACCGGGCGGAGGGGATCCGCCATCCCGGCTGGCGCGACCGCGCGCTCGCCGCCGTGCGCGGCGCGTTCGGCCGCCTGCTGCTCCGGAGGTCCGCGTGACGGCGACGCGGCCGGTGTCGATCCTCGTCGCCGCGCTCGGCGGGCAGGGTGGCGGCGTGCTCGCCGAGTGGCTGGTCGGCGCCGCGCTGCGCGCGGGCTACCCGGCCCAGAGCACCTCGATCCCCGGCGTCGCGCAGCGGACCGGCGCGACCACCTACTACGTCGAGATCTTTCCGGTACGCGAGCGCGACCTCGACGGACGGGTGCCGGTCCTCTCGCTGCTGCCGGTCCCCGGCGGGATCGACCTCGTCGTCGCGTCCGAACTGCTCGAGGCCGCGCGGGTGATGCAGGCCGGGTTCGTCGATCGGGAGCGCACGACGCTCGTGACCTCGAACACCCGGACGCTCACCACGACGGAGAAACTGCCGCTGGGCGACGGGCGCTACGATTCGGGCCGGCTGCTCGAAGTCGCTGCCGCCAACGCACGCCGGATGGTGAGCTTCGACATGGACGCCGAGGCGAGCGCGGCCGGCACCGTGGTGAGCGCGGTCATGTTCGGCGCGATCGCCGGCAGCGGCGTCCTGCCGTTCGACCGGGACGCCTGCGAGGCGGCGATCGATGCGGGCGGGGCGGGGGCGCAGGCGAGTCGCCGCGGCTTCGACCGCGGGTTCGAGCGCACGGCGGCGGGGAGTTCCTCCGGAGCGCTCGCGACGACGCCGGCGGGCGTCACGTCGCCCGCGACGTTCTCCGCCGCGATCGCGGCCCTCCCGGCGTCGTGCCGTCCGATCGTCGCGGCCGGCGTCGATCGCGTGAGCGCGTTCCAGGATGCCGCCTACGCCGGGCTCTACCTCGATCGGGTCGCACGCGTGCGCGCGGCGGAAGTCGACGCCGATCCGCGCGGCGAACACGGCGGGGCGCTGACGCGCGAGGCGGCGCGCTTCCTCGCGCTGTGGATGGCCTACGACGACATCGCGCGCGTCGCCGGGTTCAAGGTGCGCGCGAGCCGCTTCGACCGGGTGCGCCGCGAAGTCGCGGCAGAGGACGGCGACGTGGTGACGATCGTCGACTACTTCAAGCCCGGCGTTCCGGAGATCGCGGGGGCGCTTCCCCCGGCGCTCGCGCGGCGGCTCCTCGCCTGGGACCGCCGGCGCGTCGCGCGTGGAAAGCCTCCTTTCGCGATGGCCCTCGAACTGCGCTCCGACGCCGTGACCGGCATGCTGGCGTTGCGAACGCTCTCCGCGCTGCGGCGCTGGCGCCGGTCGGGTTCGCGCTACGCCGACGAACAGGCGGGGATCGAGGCGTGGCTCGGCGCGATCGTCGCGGGCGCGCGGTCCGGCTGGGCGGTCGGGCACGAGATCGCGCTCGCCGGCCGGCTCGTCAAGGGGTACGGCGAGACGAACCTGCGCGGCCGGCGCAACCTCGAGCACATCCTCGCGCATGTCGCCGCCGCGGGAGCCTTCGAGACCGCCGCGGCGCGGGCGCGGGCGATCCGCGAGGCGCGCGAAGCCGCGCTCGCCGACGAGGGCGGTGTCGGGCTCGACGCGGCCCTGGTGCGGCACGGAGCGCCGCCGCGTCCGGTGATCGCGAAGCCGG
>DAOMBL010000399.1:0-3677 GCA_035427325.1 Casimicrobiaceae bacterium | reverse complement strand
AGACGGGCGCGAGGCGACGATCGAGGACGTCGCGCACCTCATCGACCGTCCGGTCGACGACGTCGCGCGCATCGTGCGCCTGCAGGAGCACGTGCTCTCGCTCGACGCGCCGCTCCAAGGCGATCCGTCGGTGACCATCCTCGATGCGCTCGCCGACGAAGGCGCCGTCGAGCCGGAACTCCTGCTCCACCACAACGCGCTCGAGCGCTCGGTGGCCGACTGGCTCGCCGAGCTTCCTGCGCGCGAACGCCTCGTGATCGAACGGCGCTACGGGCTCAACGAGGCGGAAGTCGCCACGCTCGACGAACTCTCGCGCGAACTCGGCGTCACGCGCGAGCGCGTGCGGCAGATCCAGATCGAGGCGCTCGAACGGCTGCGCTCGCGGCTCGCCGCGTCCGGGCTCGACCGCGACGCGCTGTTGTGACCGGGCGGCCCGGGCGCGCCGGCCCTGCGTCGAACCGGGTGCCGATTCCGACGACTACGCAGCCGCGCGCAGGTCGGCCGAGCCCGGCAGCACCTCGACCGCGCGCGCGAGCGTCGCCACCAGCGCGTCGCGTCCGCCCGGCTGCGCGGGCGGCGGCCCGTAGCGCAGCGCCGCGTAGGATTCGGCGATCGCGGAGAACGCGATCGCGAACTGCGGCCAGCGCCGGCTCGCGCGCGTTGCATAGGCGATCGGCCCTTCGTGCGGCATCCGGGGCAGCCCCGCGCGTTCCAGCCGCGCGCATGCCTCGGACCACAGGGCCTGTTCGCGCTCGCGCCTGGCGCGGGCGAGGCCGAGGAGCGCGAGCGCAATGGCGGCCCACGCGAGCCCGAGGCCGCCGGCGATTGCCGCGATCTGCCAGCCGGCGAAGCGGTCGATCGCGAGGTCGTGCCAGAGGTCGCGCTGCCGGTCGCGGTTGAAGCCCACGACGTGCGTGCGCCAGGCGTGGTTCAGCGCATCGAGCGCGAGTTGCGTGGTCTTGAGCCAGCCGGCGTCGAGGCGGGCGAAGAGCGGCACCGGTTCGCCGGCGGCGACCGCGCGCGCGAGGCCCATCTCGATGCGCGAAGGCGCGACGGTCGCCGTCGGGTCGACGCGCCGCCATGTCCCGCCGACGAGCACCTCGGCCCACGCGTGCGCGTCGGACTGCCGCACGATCATGTATCCGCCGCGCGGATTCCACTCGCCTCCCTGGTAGCCGGTCACCACGCGTGCGGGGACGCCCGCCGCGCGCATCATCACGACGAACGAGCCCGCGAAGTGCTCGCAGAAGCCGCGGCGGGTGTCGAACAGGAACGCGTCGACCGGATCGCGGTCGAGGAGCGGCGGGGAGAGCGTGTAGACGAACGGGGACGCGCCGAACCACGCGAGGGCGGCGTCCACGATCCCCTGGGCGTCGGGGTTCGTGGCGCGAAGCTCGCGTCCGAATTCCAGCGTGCGGGGATTGCCCCTCGACGGCAGGCGCAGGTACTCCTGCGCTTCGCCCGCGTCGACCTGCGGGAAGCGGTCGCGCAGCATCGACAGCTGCCGATAGCGGAGTACCTGCGAGACCGGGGTGCCCGCGATGATCTGCTGGTCGCGCGTGAGCAGCGCGTAGTGGTCGGCCCCGGCGGCCTCGTCGTCGGCCCCGGCCGGACGTGGCAGGCTCGCCGGCAGTTCGAGCGCGAAGAGCCACGGCTTGCCGTGGGGTTCGAGCGTCACCGTGTACGCGACGCCGCCCGGCCCGGGGGGCGTGAGGTGCCCCGGTGTCGTGCGCGGGACGAGCGTCCAGGCCCGTCCGTCGAAGCGCGACAGCACCGGCCCGCGCCAGTAACGCTGCGCGGGCGGCGGAACGGCGCCGTCGAAGTCCACGCGAAAGGCCACGGCGTCCGAGAGCGACAGTTCGCTGATCGACCCCGGTTCCATCGAATCGGACAGCCCGGTCGACGCGCCCGCGTCGGCCGGCACGCCCCAGAGCGGCGACGCGATGCGCGGGAACAGCACGAACAGCAGCGCGGCGATCGGAATCCCCTGCGCGATGAACCTGCCGGTGCGTGCGATCGCGACGAGCGGCGGTCGTGAGGCTTCCGCGTCCGCCGGGCGCGCGAGCGCATCGAGCGTACCGCCCAGCACCAGGAGCGCCGGCAGCGCCGCGAACGCGGCGAGCGGCGACTGGTTCGCGAAGAACGGCGTGACGAGCAGGAACGAGGCGAGCGCGACGAGCAGCGTGCCGTCGCGCACCGTGCGCGTCTCGAGGAACTTGATCGCGACGAGGATGTACAGGAACGCGACCGAGGGATCGCGGCCGAGCAGGTAGCCGTAGGATGCGCGCACCGCGAGCGCGGCGGCGAGGGCGAACAGCACCAGCGTCCACGACGGGATGCGGGCCGGGGCGTGGGGCCGCGCCCGGTCGCGATGCAACAGCAGGAGCCGCAGGCCGCACAGCGCCAACCCGAGGGCCGCGACCCACACCGGCAGGTACGGGGCCTGCGGCAGTTGAGCGCAGACGATCAGCGCGCCGATCCAGCGGATCTGCGCGACGGAGAGCGCCGGTGAGGCAGGAGCCTTCCGGCGGCGCGCCCTGCCGGTCACGATGTCTCCCCGCTACCGGCGAGCGCGAGCATCGTGAGCGCCGTGCGCCGGTGGTCGCGATCCTGCCCGGGCGGGAGCGATGCGCCGGGCATGCGGAGCGAGAACGGACGCGCGGCGCGCTCTGCCGCGAGGATCCAGGCGGTGAGCCGCGAAAGCCCCGTCTCGACGTCGAGCGCGCGGGGCAGCATCGCCCAGTCGAGCGTCACCGGGCCGCCGCCGCCCGAGCCTTCGAACTCCTTCGTGTACCAGCCCGCGCCGCGCGCGACCGCCTTCCATGCGATGCGCTGCGGCGGGTCGCCCGGATGGAATTCGCGCAGTCCGGCGAATTCCGATTCGTCGCCCCGCCCGGGCGCGGACAGATCCTGGCCGTGCGCACCGCGCGGCAGCGGCGGCGCCCCCGGTTCGGGCGCCGGATACACGACGCCCGCGAGGGGAAAATGCACGTACGACCAGGCGCGCCAGAGCCCGAGCGGCTGCGTCGACGACAGCGTCACGCGCCCGAGCGCGTAGCGGCCGCGCCGCTCGGCGGGGCGTTCGAGCCGAACGGCGACGTTCGCGCCGGCGGGGATGTCGACGACGACCGGTCCGGCGTCCCCGGCCCGGACCTCCAGGGATTCGCGCGCGCGATCCCCGCCGCAGACCGAGAGCGTGAACGCGACGCGTCCGCCGGCGAAGGTCTCGCTCGCGGCGAGCGGCCGGATCTCGATGCCGGCGAGGTTGCGGAATGCGTGCAGGAGGGCCGCGGCGACGAGCCCGGTGAGCAGGAACGTCACCGCGAAGCCGAGCGAGAGTGCGTAGTTGAGCGACGTGAGCAGCATGATCGCGAGCGTGGCGATCATCGCGAAGCCGCGGCGCGACGGCAGGATGTAGATGCGCGAATGGCGCAGCACGACCTCGTCGCCGTCGCCCGGCGAGAGGCGGAAGAAGCGATCGCGCCAGCGCGCCCAGGCCCCGGGCGCGGGGAAGGGCGCCGCGATCGAGGCCATCGCCCTACGGAAGCGGCACCGCGCGCAGGAGCGACGCGGCGACGAGCGCGCCTGCGCGTGCGCCGCCGGCGAGCCGGTGGCCGGCGACCGCCGGAAACACCGCCTGCACGTCCTCGGGGAGCACCATCGGCCGGCCGCCGACG
>DAOMBL010000398.1:0-3701 GCA_035427325.1 Casimicrobiaceae bacterium | reverse complement strand
GAGTGCCGCGGGCGGCATGCGCGGTCGAGCCCGCGTGGGCGACGCCATGGCGCGACGACACCAGTCGATCCAGCGGGCCGTCGTGGCGCGTCGGAAGGCTATCCCTCTTGCCGTATTACGCTTGGCGTAATATCATGCGTTCGTGATCCGGCGCTTTCGCTGCAAGGATACGCAGGCCTTGTTCGAAGGCGGACATCCCAGGCGCTTCCGCGCCATCGAGGTGGTCGCGACCCGCAAGCTGACGATGCTGGACGCGGCCAGGACGCTGGATTTCATGCGTTCGCCGCCGGGCAATCGGCTTGAAGCGCTCAAGGGTGATCGGGCTGGGCAGTGGAGCGTGCGCATCAACGATCAGTGGCGGCTGTGCTTCGTTTGGACCGACTCCGGTCCGGACCAGGTCGAGATCGTCGACTATCACTGAAGGAGTGTGGCCATGGGACGACCTGTCAACCGAATGCGCGCCGTGCATCCGGGCGAAGTGTTGCGCGAGGAGTATCTGGCGCCGTTGAGCCTGAGCGTGAACGCCCTCGCCGTGGCGCTCGGAGTGCCTGCCACGCGCATTCACGAAATCGTGAAGGAACGCCGCGGGATCACTGCCGACACGGCCGAACGGTTGGCGCGCTACTTCGGGGGCGATGCCGCGTCGTGGCTGGCGCTGCAAGCCGACTACGACCTGAAGACCTTGGCCACACGGGACGACATTGCTCGCAAGGTATCGCCGCGCCAGGGCGCGCCTGCATAGCTCGCGACCGTTGTTGGCGAGTTCCCGCGTCCCTCTGCGCCTATCGAGCTCATCGCGCCCACCCAGCATCGAAGATCGGGCGGAAGGGGTTGGGCGCCGAAAGCGCAGCCGAAACGCTGAGGCCGGGGCCCCCGACTCGCGCCGCACCTTGGCGTGCAACCACTCCGCGAACGCGTCCGCCCGCCGGTCGGCGAGCGCCTTCAGCATGATGGCGCCGTAGTCGTCTTTCGCCGCTTCGGGCCCGGCGAGCTTGCGTTCGATGCCCAAGCCCGCCGTGGCCGCGAAGCCGCCGATCCCGTCCGCCCGCCCCTGCGGCGCGACGAATTCGGCGACGCACCGGTTCGCCTTGCCCGGCGGCCGCTCGTTCTGCTGGCGCAGGTTGCGCCACGTGAGCGCCTGTCGTCCGCTGCACCGCGACGTCATCCCTTTGGCGAATCGCGGGGACCCGCCGGCCGCCCCATTGCTGATCCCGGGTCTCATGGGCTCGCCGCGGCTCTGCGCGGCGCAGATGCCGTCGTTGTGGAAGGCGGGGCCGATCGCCGTTGCCGACCCTACGCGCGCGGATTCGGTCGCTGAGGTCGTGCGCGGCATCCTGGCCGATGCCCCGCCGCGCTTCGCGCTCGCGGGCCATTCGTTCGGCGGATACGTCGCGTTCGGGATCATGCGGCATGCGCCGGAGCGGGTGGCGGCACTCGCCTTGCTCGACACCTCCGCGCGCGCCGACGTCCCCGAGCAATCGCAACGACACCGCGATCAGGTCACGATGGCGCGCACCGGTCCCTTCGCTGCGCTTGCCGCGTTGCGGTTCCCGGCGTTCGTGCATCGGTCGCGTGCAACGGACCGCACGCTCCAGCGCTACATGCGCGTGATGGCGGAGGACACCGACGCGGATGTATTCGCCCGCAAGCAGACCGCGATGATCGGGCGTCCCGAAGCGCGCGGGACGCTCGCCGCCATCGGCTGCCCCGCCGTGGTCGAGGTGGCAGATGCCGACGCCGCCACGCCGCCCGAACGCGCGCAGGAGATCTCGGTTGGCATCGCCGGTGCACGGCTCGTGACCATTGCACAATGCGGGCACATGACGCCGGTGGAGAAGCCGGACGTGGTGGCGGCGGTCCTCGCCGAGCCCTTCGGCGCGGCACCCGGCCGATCGCGGGAGCCGGCGTCACGCGGCGCCGCGTAGCGAACCGGCAACCCGACCTCGCGCGCCAACGGCAGCGCGCGACGCTCGCAGGCGGCGCGCAGGGCGGTGTCGGGCCGGATCGACGCGCGATGAAGGAGAAGGCGCGTGATGCATGCTACCTTCGCCCGCGTCGCCGATGGAGAGAGGGATGCCGATGTCGCTGCAAACCGCGCGTGCCCGCGAGGCGCGCATGCCGGGGGGGCCGATGCTGCTCGCGCTGGGAGTCGTGCTGCTGGCACCGTGGTCCGCGTCGGGCGCCGGCGAGCTGCACACGTATCGCGGACCCTGCGACGCGTCGGCCGCCGTGGCCCTCGATCGCCAGTACTTCGTCGTGGGCAATGACGAGAACGACATGGTCGCGACGTATCGCCGAGGCGATGCCGGCGTCGTGGCGCGGGTCGATCTCGCGCAATTCCTCGGCACGCATCGCAAGGAGGAGTCGGACATCGAGGGAGCAGCGAAGATCGGGGCGCGCGTGTACTGGATCACGTCGCACAGCCGCAACAGCCATGGCGTGCCGCAGCCGTCGCGGCACCGGATTTTCGCCACCGACGTGCGCGCGGGCGACCTTGCGTCCTTGGCGCCGGTGGGCACGCCGTATCGCGACTTCCTGCGCGATCTCGTGGAGGCGTCGGAGCTCGCGCCGTGGCGGCTCGCCGAGGCGGCCAAGCTCGCGGCCGAGGCTCCGGGCGGGCTCAACATCGAGGGGCTCGCCGCCACCCCCGACGGACGCCTGCTCGTGGGCTTTCGCAGCCCGCTGCGCGAAGGCCGTGCGCTCGTGGTGCCCATCGACAATCCCGAGGCGGTCGTGGCAGGTCAGCGCGCGAAGCTCGGCGCGGCGATCGAGCTCGATCTCGGCGGGCGCGGCGTCCGCAGCCTCGAGCTCGTGGGGGCGACCTACTACGTCGTGGCCGGGCCTACCGGCGACGAGGGCAGCTTCGCGCTGTACCGCTGGTCGGGGCGCGCGGGTGACGCGCCCGAGCGCATCGCCGTGGACCTGGGAACACTGCGTCCCGAGGCGCTCTTCGCCATTCCGGAGACGGCGTCGATCGAGCTCGCCAGCGACGACGGGGGAATCCTGGTCGACGGCCGTGAGTGCAAGAAGCTCAAGCGCTCGCAGCAGCGGTTCCGCGCGCTGACGCACACCCCGTAGGCGCGCGACCCGGTCGGCTCGCTACAGCGCGGTGTCGGCCGTGTCGAAGAAATCGGACTGCGCAGTCTGGCGTGCAATCTTGTGCGCGCGGAAGCAGTATCGGGCGCGGTCGAAGCCGGACGAGCCCGTGCTGCGCGCGCGGATGCGGGAACTGGCGATGCAGCGCGGCGGCTTCGGCAGCCCCCGGCTCGCGCTGCTGCTGCGCCGCGAGTTCCCGAGACTCAATCACAAGCGGGCGGAACGGCGCTACGCGCTGGAGCGCCTGCAAGTCGAGTTCCGCCGGCGCAGGCGAGGCAAGTGCCAGCCGGCGCCACGGCCGATCGCGGTGCCGACGCGGCCGTCGCCAGCGAGGCAGCCGGCGACGGATGCGCGATCCGGGACTGCGGACGGCCTCGCGCGGTCCTTGCCGCACCCGCACAGCGGGGCAAGCGGCCGGGGCCGCGGAAGGACGACGTTCAGCGCACGACGTTGCGCGATCCCGCCGCGATGCAGCCGTTGCCGCCCTCGGCGCACACCACGAGGTAGGTCGAGCGCTGCCCGCAGCCCGATACGCCGACCGTGCATGCGGGAGTGCCGCGGGCGGCATGCGCGGTCGAGCCCGCGTGGGCGACGCCATGGCGCGA
>DAOMBL010000397.1:0-3704 GCA_035427325.1 Casimicrobiaceae bacterium | reverse complement strand
GACGGGCGGGGGGGTGGTCGAGGGGCACTGGTCGTGGGAGGGATCGCCCCGCTCGATCACACGCCGCGGCACGCCGTGGAACGACAGCACGAGATGCTCGGGCCGCCCGTGCTTCATCCAGTAGTCGTTCACGTTCTGCGCGAGGGCTTTCACGTAGCCCGCGTCGTCGTGGAACGCGTCGACGAAGCGCAACGCGGGCGCGCGCCGGACCTTCGCGAGATGCGCCGCGACCGCATCCAGCACCGAGGCCGACGTGCTCGACGCGTACTGCGGATAGAGCGGCAGCACGAGGAGCTTCGTCGCGCCCGACGCGCGCAGGCCCTCGATCGCCGCGGGGATCGACGGCTCGCCGTAGCGCATCGCGAGGGCGACCGGTGCGTGGTCCGCGGGCCAGCCCCCGCGCTTCATGCGCTGCCCGAGCATGCCCATCAGAAGCACACGCTGGCGCACCGAGTGGATCGCGAGCGGCGAGCCGTCCTTCGTCCAGATCTTCCCGTACTTCTTCGCCGACGCCGACGGGCGCGTCGTCAGCACCACGCCGTGCAGGATCGGTTGCCAGATCGCCGGCGGGATCTCGACGACGCGCGGGTCGGACAGGAATTCCGCGAGGTAGCGTCGCACCGCGGAAGGCGTCGGCGCCGTCGGTGTGCCGAGGTTGACGAGCAGGACACCGAGCTTCTCGGGGCGATCCTCGGCGCGGGGTGGCTCGGGGAGGAAGTTCATCGAAGCGGCACGTTCACTCGGCCTGCTCGCGCCGTCGCCAGGAGGCGAGCGCACCGTTCGCCTGCCTGCGCACCGTCGGCCCGAGCAGCGGCGTGAACGCGAGCACGCGCCCGGAGAGTCCGAGCGCCTGCCTCGCCCAGCGGCGCAGGTCGAACTGGTCGACGTGCTCGACGATGAGCCCGCGCCGGAAACGGAACGCCGCGTCGATCTCGTTCACCACCGGCCGCGCCGTCGGCCCGTACGAATAGCTCGCCTGCACGTGCGCGCGTCCGCCCTCGGCGTCCGCATGGATGCCGGTCGTCGCGATCTTCAGGTCCTTGCCGCGCGCGCACAGCATCCGCCACATCGCGGCGGCATCGGCGGCATCGAGCTGGCCGAACACCGGGTCGCGGAACGTCGCATCGCGCGCGTAGCAGGCCGCCATGACCGCCGCGTCGCGCCGGCCGAGCGCGTCGTAGAACCGCACGATCAGCGCGCGGTGATCGGCGGCGCTCATCGCGTCGTCACGAGTCCGCGCGCTGCTGCGCCAGAGCGCTCGACAGCAGTTTCGCGGTGACGTCGACGATCGGGATCACGCGCTCGTAGGCCATGCGCGTCGGCCCGATCACGCCGAGCGTGCCGATCAACTGGCCGTCGACCTCGTAGCGCGCGGTGACGACGCTCATCTCGTCGAGCGGCACGAGCCCGGAGTCGCCGCCGATGAAGATCTGCACGCCGGCGGCGCGCTGCGACTGGTCGAGCAGGTGCAGGAGCGAAGTCTTCTGCTCGAAGAGGTCGAAGAGCCGGCGCACGCGCTCCATGCTGGTCGCGACGCCCTCGGAGGCGAGCAGGTTGCGCTCGCCCGCGAGCACCACGGTCTCGCCGCTCTCGATCGCTCCTGCACCGGCGTCGATCGCCACCGACATCAACGCCGCGATGTCGTCGGACAGGCGCTTCAGTTCCTCCGCCAATCCGGAGCGGATCGCCGCGAGCGACTGCCCGGCGAAATTCTGGTTGAAGTAATTGGTCGCCTCGACGAGTTGCGCCTGGGTGTACGGGCGATCGACGTGCAGAATGCGGTTCTGCACGTCGCCTTGCGCGGAGACGACGATCAGCAGCACGCGCCGGTCGCCCAGGCGCAGGAACTCGAGGTGGCGCAGGCCCGGTTCGCGCGGCGGCGCCGTCACCACGCCGGCGAAATGGGTGAGCTGCGAGAGCAGTTGCGCGGCCGTGCTCACGAGCGCGGTCGGCCGGTCGGCGACGAGTTCGCCCTCGAGGCGGTGGATCTCCTGCTGCTCGAGCGGCTTCACCACGACCAGGCTGTCGACGAAGAAACGGTACCCCTTGGGGGTCGGCACGCGCCCCGCCGAGGTGTGCGGGCTCGCGAGGAATCCCATCTCCTCCAGGTCCGCCATCACGTTGCGGATCGTCGCCGGCGAGAGCTCGAGGCCGGACTGCTTGGAGAGCGAGCGCGAACCCACCGGCTGCCCGTCGGCGATGTAGCGCTCGACGAGCGTCTTCAGCAGATGGGCGGCGCGGGGATCGATCACGCTCATGCGTCCGGTCGACCCGATTCTAACCCCCGCCCCGGGTGCCGACGCGGCTCGTCCGTCGTGCCGACGGGGAGGCCCCGGGGGCTGTGGAATAATCGGCCGCTATGCTCCCGACTCCCGCCCGCTTCCCTCGCGTCGCGATCGTCGGGCGGCCCGGCACGCCCGACCTCGCAGCCCCGCTCGCGCGCCTCGCCGACTTCCTCGCCGCACGCGGGCACGCCGTCGTGATCGAGGCGGAGACCGCGCAGCACGCGCCGCTTCCGGGCCGCGCCGCGGTCGCCGCCGGCGATCTCGGTTCCCGAGCCGACCTCGCGATCGTGCTGGGTGGCGACGGCACGATGCTCTCGATCGCCCGGCGGCTCGCGCCGCACGACGTCCCGCTGATCGGCGTCAACCTGGGCCGTCTGGGCTTCCTGACCGACATCCCGCTCGCGCGGATGGAGGACGAACTGGGACCGATGCTCGCCGGCCGCCACCTCGAGGAGCGCCGCACGATGCTCGCGGCGACGATCGTCCGTCCGGGCGGGCGCGAGAACGACGAGATCGCGCTGAACGACGTCGCCGTGAACCGCGGCGGCGGCGGCACGATGCTCGAGTGCGCGGTCGAGATCGACGGGCGCTTCGCGTACGCGATGCGCGCCGACGGCCTGATCGTCGCCACCCCGACCGGGTCGACCGCGTATGCGCTGTCCGCGGGCGGGCCGATCCTCGACCCGCGCATCGCGGCGATCGCGCTCGTGCCGGTCGCGCCGCACGCGCTCACGCATCGGCCGATCGCGCTCTCCGACCTCGCGACCGTCACGATCGAGGTCGTGCGCGGAAGCGACGCGACCGTGCACTGCGACGGCCACGCGCACCTGCCGCTCGCCGAGGGCGACCGGGTCGTCATCCGTCGGGCGGCGCATCCGGCGCGCTTCCTGCATCCGGAAGGACACGACCACTTCGCGATGCTGCGCGAGAAGCTCCACTGGAGCGAGACGCCCGAACGGCTCACCGCCCGCCGCTGACATGCTGCGGCTCCTCTCGATTCGCGACTTCGTGGTGGTGCGCACGCTCGACCTCGAGCTCGGCCCCGGCTTCACCGTCCTCACCGGCGAGACCGGCGCGGGCAAGGCGATCCTGCTCGATGCGCTGGGACTCCTGCTCGGCGACCGCTTCGAACCGCGCCAGATCCGCCACGGGGCCGAGCGCGCCGAACTCGCCGCCGCGTTCGACGTCGACGACGCGCCCGCCGTGCGCGCGTGGCTCGCGGAGGAAGGACTCGCCCCGGGCGACGGCGAAGTGCTGCTGCGCCGCGTCCTCGACGCACAGGGCAAGAGCCGCGCCTGGATCAACGGCTCGCCGGCGACGCTCGCGCAGATGAAGGCCGTGGGCGAACGGCTGGTCGAGATCACCGGCCAGCACGCGCACCAGGCGCTCTCCGCGGCGGCGACCCAGCGCGAACTCGTC
>DAOMBL010000396.1:2626-3713 GCA_035427325.1 Casimicrobiaceae bacterium | reverse complement strand
GATGCGCGTGCCGCGGATCTCCGCGCGCGGAACGTCGGGCACGTTCACGTTGATGAGCCAGCTCCCCGCCGGGGTGCGCGCGTGCCGCGCCACGAGGTCGATCGCCACGTCGCACGCGGTCTCGAAGTGCTTGGCGGTCTTCGACGCCAGCGAGATCGCGATCGACGGAATGCCGAGCAGGAAACCCTCGGTCGCGGCGGCCACCGTGCCCGAGTAGATCGTGTCGTCACCCATGTTCGCGCCCAGATTGATGCCCGAGATCACCATGTCCGGCAGGTGGTCGAGCAGCCCGGTCACCGCGAGGTGCACGCAGTCGGTCGGCGTGCCGTTCACGAACAGGAAGCCGTTGGGGGCACGTCGCACCGACAGCGGGCGGTCGAGCGTCAGCGAATTGGAGGCGCCGCTGCGGTCGCGCTCCGGCGCGACGACCGTGATGTCCGCGTGCGGGATGAGGGCGGCGGCGAGCCGTTCGAGCCCGGGCGCGAAGTAGCCGTCGTCGTTGGAGAGCAGGATGCGCATGCGGGACGTGGCGTCGATTATAGCCGGAGGACGCGCCCCCTATAATCGCCCATCGTGAACGGCCGCCGCACGCTCGTCTCCGCCGCGCTCGCACTCGCCGCGCTCGCGCTCCTGCCGGTCCTCGCCGTCGTCGTGCGCGGCATCGCGCCGGGGGCGGGCGAGACCTGGGCGCACCTCGCGGACACCGTGCTCGCCCGCTACGTCGGCAACACGATCGCCCTCGTCGTGATGGTCGGCGCGGGCGTCGCCTTCGGCGGCACGCTGACCGGCTGGGCGCTCGCCCAGTACCGCTTCCCCGGCAGCCGCGTGTTCGAGTGGGCGCTGCTCCTGCCGCTCGCGATGCCGACCTACGTGATGGCGTACGCCTACACCGACTTCCTGCAGTACGCCGGTCCCGTGCAGACCACGCTCCGCGCGCTGTTCGGATGGTCGGGTGGCGACTACGCGTTCCCCGACGTGCGCTCGGTCCCGGGCGCCGCCGCGATGTTCGTCTTCACGCTCTACCCGTACGTCTACCTGCTCGCGCGCACGGCGTTCGCCGAACGCCCGGCGACCTTCGTCGAGGCGG
>DAOMBL010000396.1:0-2616 GCA_035427325.1 Casimicrobiaceae bacterium | reverse complement strand
CTGCGCCTGCTCGGGCCGCTCGCCGTGCGGCGCGGCGGCGTCGCGCTCGCGCTGATGGAGACGCTCGCGGACTTCGGCACGGTCGCCTACTTCGCGGTCGACACGTTCACGACCGGCATCTACCGCGCGTGGTTCACGCTGGGCGACCGCGCGGCGTCCGCGCAGCTCGCGGCGACGCTGCTCGCGTTCGTGCTGGCGGCGCTCTGGCTCGAACACGCGTCGCGCGGCGCCGCGCGCACCGCGAGCGCCCGTGCCCGCGGCGGCACGGCCGACGCACGCCCGCGGATTCGCGGAACGCGCGGCGCGACGCTGGCGGTGCTGTGCAGCGTGCCGCTCGTCGTCGGCTTCGTGCTGCCCGTCCTCCTGCTCGTGCGCCTCGTGATCGCCGAACCCGCGATACCGGCCGTCGAACGGTTCGTCGACGGCGCGTGGAACAGCGTCCGCGTCGCCGCCGTCGCGGCCGCCGGGGCGGTCGCCTTCGCGGCGATCGTGTCCTACGCGAACCGGCTCACCCCGGGCGCCGCCGTCCGCGCGGCGACACGGGTGATGACGCTGGGCTACGCGGTCCCCGGCACGGTGCTCGCGGTCGGCGTGCTGCTGCCGCTGTCGACGATCGACGGCTGGTTCGCCGAAGCGTTCCGGCCCGCGGCAGGCGGGCGCCCGGGGCTCCTCCTCACCGGCACCGTCGTCGCGCTGATCTACGCCTACCAGGTCCGCTTCTTCGCGGTCGCGTGGAACGGGATCGAGCCGGCGTTCCAGCGCATCACGCCCGCGATGGACGCCGCCGCGCGCAGCCTCGGCGCCGGCACGATCGGCACCTTCCGGCGCGTCCATGCGCCGCTCCTCGCGCGAAGCGTCGCCGCGACGCTCCTCCTGGTGTTCGTCGACGTGATGAAGGAACTGTCGGCGACGCTGGTGCTGCGCCCGTTCAACTTCGACACGCTGGCGACCCAGGCCTTCTCGCTCGCGAGCGACGAGCGACTCGCGGAGGCGGCCGTACCGTCGCTCGCGATCGTCGCGGTGGGGCTGCTGCCGATCGTGCTGCTCTCGCGGGCCGCGATGCGGCGGAGGGACGCCAGGCCGGCGTCCGCGGTCGCGCCCGTGCCGGGATAGACCCGCGCCGGAAGGGCGGATCGCACGAGCCGGCAGCCCGAAGGCTGCCGGCCCTGCGCGCTTCTCTGGGGGAGAGGAGCGATGAACCTCGCGGCTAGCCGCGCTTCGCCGCCGCGGCGTCCGGCGCCTTCGCGTGCGCCCGCACGCCGACGACTTCGATGCGTCCGGGCCGGATGTCGACTTCGGTCGCCCGCGACGCGATCGTCTCGAACGCGTTGCCCGCATCGGGCAGCAGACGTCCGGCGACCCATGACGCGCCGCCCGGCATCGCCGCGCCGAGCGTGAGCGCAGTCAACGCGAACGACAGGACGAGCGCTCCCGCGCGCACGAGCGGGGCCGGCTGCAGGTTGTCGCGGTTACGGGTGGTCATGGTGCGGCTCTCCTCGTCGTTCGCATCGCGCCGGAACCTCCGCCCGGCGTGGTCGTCGATGAGATGCCGCGGGAGCCTCGTTCGGATTCACCGCGGCGGACTCGACCGCCGACGGGGCCAACTCTAGGAGGCCCGCCGTGCGCCGCCAAGGCGCGTGCGACGAAACACCGGGTTGCCGCGACGAAACGTCACCTGCGGCCGACCGGAAGGCACGGCGGTCGCGGCGGGAACGAAGGGGACGCGCCTTGCTCGCGCGTCAGCTTCGGCGCATCACATCCGGCGCACGCGCTGGTCGATCGCGCCGAAGATCGATCGACCGGCGTCGTCCAGCATCTCGATGCGGATGCGGTCGCCGAAGCGCATGAACGGGGTTGCCGGCGCGCCCGAGAGGATCGTCTCGACGGTGCGCTGCTCCGCGATGCACGAATAGCCGATGCCCCCGGCCGCGGCGGGACGCCCCGGCCCGCCGTCCTCCTTGTTGGACACGGTGCCCGAGCCCACGATCGTGCCTGCGCCGAGGTCGCGCGTCTTCGCGGCGTGGGCGATCAGGCGGGCGAACGAGAATGTCATGTCCACGCCCGCATCCGGGCGGCCGAACAGCGCACCGTTCAGGTGCGACACGAGCGGTCGATGGACCTTGCCGTCGCGCCACGCGTCGCCCAGTTCGTCGGGCGTGACCGCGACCGGCGAGAACGACGACGCCGGCTTCGACTGCAGGAAGCCGAAGCCCTTCGCGAGTTCCGCCGGAATCAGGTTGCGCAGGCTCACGTCGTTGACGAGCGCCACGAGCCGCACGAGCGAGAGCGCGTCCGCCTCGCGGACGCCCATCGGCACGTCGCCGGTCACCACCGCGACCTCGGCCTCGAAGTCGATGCCGTACGCTTCGTCCGCCGCGACGACGTCCTCGCAGGCGCCGAGCATGCGGTCGGAGACACCCTGGTACATCAGCGGGTCGGTCCAGAATTCGGGCGGCATCGCGGCGCCACGCTGCAGGCGCACGAGTTCGACGTGGTTGACGTAGGCCGAGCCGTCCACCCACTGGTAGGCGCGCGGCAGCGGCGCCATGGCGCGCGCCGGATCGAACCGGTGCGCGTCCGGCAGCCGGCCCGCACCGAGTTCCGCGGCGATCGCCC
>DAOMBL010000395.1:0-3718 GCA_035427325.1 Casimicrobiaceae bacterium | reverse complement strand
CCTCGCCGGCGGCGTCGGCGGATTCCTGCTGCCGATCCTCTGGGGCGCCGTGCTCGACCTCACGCGCATCCGTTCGAGCTGCTTCATGCTGCTCTACGGCATCGTGTGGGTGTCGCTGATCCTCATCTACTTCACCGAGGTGCGTCGCTTCCCGCTGGTGCGGCACGAGCCCTCGGCCGACGAGCGAGGGGCACTGCAGGGCAGCGCGCCATGACGGTATACACGCTGCGGACACGGGTGTACGGTAGCGGAGCGCCGTGCGCGGTCGTGCGCGCGCAGGCGACCCGGCGGGGTCTGTCGACACGGAACCAAACGGATGGCCCCGGTCGGGCGCGCGACACCGACGCGCGTCGCGCTCCCCGCCGGGCTCCGGGGAGAACTCTGCGATGAGTCACTTTCTCGACCGCCTGATGTTCCTCACCGAGCGTCGCGAGCCCTTCGCCGGCGGCCACGGCGAGACCCGGCGCGAAGACCGCAAGTGGGAGGAGGGCTACCGGCTGCGCTGGCAGCACGACAAGATCGTGCGTTCGACCCACGGCGTGAACTGCACCGGCGGGTGCAGCTGGAAGATCTACGTCAAGGGCGGCATCGTGACGTGGGAAACGCAGCAGACCGACTATCCGCGCACGCGTCCGGGCATGCCGAACCACGAGCCGCGCGGCTGCTCGCGCGGCGCCTCCTACAGCTGGTACCTGTACAGCGCCAACCGGCTGAAGCACCCGATGGTGCGCGGCCGGCTCGTCCGCCTGTGGCGCGAGGCGCGCAAGAGCCTCTCGCCGGTCGACGCGTGGGCGTCGATCGTCGAGGACCCGGCCAAGGCGCGCGAATACAAGTCGATCCGCGGTCGCGGCGGCTTCGTGCGGACGACCTGGGACGAGGCGAACGAGATCGTCGCGGCGGCGAACGTCTACACGATCCGGCGCTACGGGCCCGACCGCGTCTGCGGCTTCTCGCCGATTCCCGCGATGTCGATGGTGTCGCACGCCTCGGGCGCGCGCTACCTGTCGCTCATCGGCGGCTCGCTGATCTCGTTCTACGACTGGTACTGCGACCTGCCGCCCTCCTCGCCGCAGACCTGGGGCGAGCAGACCGACGTGCCGGAGTCGGCCGACTGGTACAACTCCCAGTACATCATCGCCTGGGGCTCGAACGTCCCGCAGACGCGCACGCCCGACGCGCACTTCTTCGTCGAGGCCCGCTACAACGGCACGCGCGTGGTCTCGATCACGCCGGACTACGCCGAGGTCGCCAAGTTCGGCGACCTGTGGCTGCACCCGAAGCAGGGCACCGACGCCGCGCTCGGCATGGCGATGGGCCACGTGATCCTCAGGGAGTTCCACGTCGACCGCAAGGTGCCGTATTTCGACGACTACGCGCGACGGTTCACCGACCTGCCGCTGCTCGTGCGCCTCGCGAAGCGCGGAGACCGCTACGTCCCCGACCGCTACCTGCGGGCCTCCGATTTCGCCGACCGCCTGGGCCAGGCGAACAGTCCGGAGTGGAAGACCGTCGCCTTCGACGAGACCTCCGGCCGGCCGGTCGCGCCGCAGGGTTCGATCGGCTATCGCTGGGGCGCCGAGGTCGAGCGCGACCTCGGCAAGTGGAACCTCGAGGCGAAGGACGGCGCGAACGGGGCGGACGTGAAACTCGCCCTCTCGCTCCTCGAGGGCCGCGACGATGCGCTGCCGGTCGCGTTCCCGTACTTCGGAGGCACGCGGCACGAGCATTTCCCGGCGAACGAACAGGGCGGCGACGTGCTGCTGCGCAAGGTCCCGGTGCGCCGGCTCGCGACCGCCGACGGCGAAGTCGCGGTCGCGACCGTGTTCGACCTGCTCTGCGCGAACTACGGCGTCGACCGCGGCCTCGCCGACGGCTGCGCGAAGTCCTACGACGACGACGTCCCGTACACGCCGAGATGGCAGGAGGCGATCACCGGCGTGAAGGCGGAACTCGCGATCACCGTCGCCCGCGAGTTCGCGACGACCGCCGAGAAGACCCGGGGGCGCGCGCAGATCATCATCGGCGCGGGCATGAACCACTGGTACCACCAGGACATGAACTACCGCGCCGTGATCAACATGGTCATGCTGTGCGGCTGCGTCGGCGTCTCGGGCGGCGGCTGGGCCCACTACGTCGGCCAGGAGAAGCTGCGGCCGCAGACCGGCTGGCAGGTGCTCGCGTTCGCGACCGACTGGGTGCGGCCGCCCCGCCAGATGAACGGCACGTCGTTCTTCTACGTCCACTCCGACCAGTGGCGCTACGAGAAGATCGCCGTCGACAGCCTGCTGTCGCCGCTCGCCGATCGCGCGCGCTACCGCGGCTCGATGATCGACTTCAACGTGCGCGCGGAGCGGATGGGCTGGCTGCCCTCGGCACCGCAGCTCGCGGTGAATCCGCTCGACGTCGCCGGCGCCGCCGCGAAGGCGGGCCAGACGCCGCGCGACTACGTGGCGAAGGGGCTGAAGGACGGGACGATCCGGATGTCCTGCGAGGATCCCGACGATCCGGTCAACCATCCGCGCAACCTGTTCCTGTGGCGGTCGAACCTGCTGGGCTCGTCCGGCAAGGGCCACGAGTATTTCCTGCGCCACCTGATGGGCGCGCAGCACAGCGTCCTCGGCCCGGACCTCGGCGAGTCCGGCGGCGCGAAGCCGGAGGAAGTGACGTGGCACGACAACGCGCCGGAGGGCAAGCTCGACCTCCTGACCGTGCTCGACTTCCGCATGTCGACCACCTGCCTGTACGCGGACGTCGTGCTGCCGACCGCGACCTGGTACGAGAAGAACGACCTCAACACGACCGACATGCACCCGTTCATCCACCCGCTCTCCGCGGCGGTGGACCCGGCGTGGGAGGCGAGGAGCGACTGGGAGATCTACAAGGGCATCGCGAAGAGGTTCTCGGAACTCTGCGCCGGCCGGCTGGGCGTCGAGCAGGACGTCGTGCTTCAGCCGATCCTGCACGACACGCCCGGCGAGATCGCGCAGCCGTTCGACGTGGCCGACTGGAAGCGCGGCGAGTGCGACCTCGTGCCGGGGCGCACCGCGCCGGGCATCGTGGTGGTCGAGCGCGACTATCCGAACACCTACAAGCGCTTCACCGCGCTCGGTCCGCTCGTGGCGAAGCTCGGCAACGGCGGCAAGGGCATCGCCTGGCCGATGGAGCACGAGGTCGAGGGCCTGGGCGCGCTCAATCATCGCGTCACCGAGGAGGGCGCGACGAAGGGGCTGCCTCGGATCGAGACCGACACCGACGCCGCCGAGGCGATCCTGTACCTCGCGCCGGAGACCAACGGCGAGGTCGCGGTCCGCGCGTGGGACGCGCTCTCCCGGCAGACCGGACGGCCGCACCGGCATCTCGCGGAAACGCGCGAGGACGAGAAGATCCGCTACCGCGACATCCAGGCGCAGCCGCGCAAGATCATCACCTCGCCGACCTGGTCGGGCATCGAGAGCGAGCACGTGAGCTACACCGCGGGCTACACCAACGTGGAGGAGCTGATCCCGTGGCGCACGCTCACCGGACGCCAGCAGTTCTACCAGGACCACCGCTGGATGCGCGATTTCGGGGAGGCGCTGTGCGTGTACAAGCCGCCGGTCGACACCCGCAGCGTCGAGTCGGTGAGGAGCCGCAAGCCCAACGGCAACACGGAGATCGTGCTCAACTTCATCACGCCGCACCAGAAGTGGGGCATCCACTCGACCTACACCGACAACCT
>DAOMBL010000394.1:0-3723 GCA_035427325.1 Casimicrobiaceae bacterium | reverse complement strand
ACCCCTCCGCTGTGGGTCGGGCTTCAGCCCGACGGTTTGGGCTTCAGCCCGACGGGCTGCCGCAGTGTCGTCGTGGGTCGGCATTCATGTCGACGCCATTCAACCGCATCCGCGCGCAGACACGGTCGGGCTCAAACCCGACCCACGGGCGTCGCGAACGTCGGATTGAACGCCAATCCACAGGGCTTCAAACGACAGCGCCCTCACACGAACCGCCCGAGACGGACCGCGGTCTCGCCGATTTTCGGGCGGCGCGTCGGCATGATCAGCACGCAGTCGTCGTGCGGTGTAGTGATCGTCCGCGCGCCGTCGCGAGCGATCACGGTGCCCGCTCTGGGGACCACCATCAATCCGTGAACCGGCGTCGTGAACGCGAACTGCTCGGTCTCGATCGTGACGACCTTGGTGATCGCGATGGCGCGCTGCGGCGGAGGCGATGCCGTGCCGAAACGCGCTTCGACCGCAGCGCGCGGGATCGTGCCGAAGTGCCCGAGGAAACGGAACGTCGACTCCAGGGCGACGGCGGGCGCGGCGCGTTCCCAGTGCTGGCCGCATTCGACCAGGAGTGCCGCGCGCGGATCGGCCGGGTTGTCGAAGAACGCGTAGTCGCGCAGCCGCCTCCCGGCGGCGTGACCCGCGTCGATGACGATCCAGGCCGGCACGCCGACCGAGCGCGCGAGCGCCAGCCCCTTCGCCCGCGTTCCGGCGAGCGCGAGCGGCGGACAGGGATCGGTCATCGAGTGGAGGTCGAGCAGCGCATCGGCGCGATCGATGACGGGACGGAGTTCGCGCGCGCGCGCGAGGTCGCGCGACTGGCGCGGTCCGTCGAGCACCTCGGCCGACCAGACGCGGTTGAAATCCTCCTCGACGCAGCGCGACGCAAACGGATCGGCGCGGTCGAACGCGCGATACGCGGCCACGTTCGCGAACACGAACGTGAGCGTGCCACGCGCCGGGCGCAGGCCTTCATCGAGCAGGCGGTCGAGGGCGATCGCGCCGCACACCTCGTTGCCGTGCGTCAGCGCCTGCACGACGACGTGCGGGCCGGGCTCGCTCGCGGCAAACGACCACACCCACGGCACACCGGCATTGCCGGCGGCCCAGCGCGAGAGATCGGGAAACGGGACCTCGATCGGCGGCGTGCCCGTGGACGGCGTGCCGGGGCTCGCGTCCGGAGAGGCGCCGGCTTTCACGCGGCGTGCAGCCGATGGGCGAGCCTGCGCATGAACTGCTCGCAGCGCGCGAGCTGCTCGACCGCGCACCACTCGTTCGGTTGGTGCGCCTGCGCGATGTGGCCGGGACCGCAGATCACCGTCGGGATCGACGCGGCGTGGAACAGCGCCGCCTCCGAGCCGAACGAAACCTTGCCCGCGCCCGCGCCTCCGCTGCAATCGTGGCCGAGCGCGGCGACTTCCGTCCCGTCCGCCGTGTCGAATCCGGGCATCGTGGACAGGGGCTCGAACGCGATGCCCGTGTCGGGCGCGACCGCGCGCATCGCGGGGACGAAGCCCTGCGCGTAGTCGCGGATCTCGGCGAACACCGCGTCCGGCTCGTCGAACGGAAGGTGGCGCACTTCGAAGTCGAACGTGCAGTCGCGCGGGACGATGTTGAGCGCGGTTCCGCCGCGTATCGTGCCGACGTGCACCGTCGTGTACGGTACGTCGTAGCCATCGTCGCGCACGCCGGAGGCCCGGAAGCGCTGTGCGATGTCGGCGAGCCGGGAGACGAGCCTCGCGCCGATCTCGACCGCGTTGACGCCGTGCGGCGTGAGCGAGCTGTGCGCCTCGTGGCCGCGCACGCGGCAGCGCCAGCTCTTCTTGCCCTTGTGCGCGACGACGAGCCGCATGCCGGTGGGCTCGCCGACGATGCAGCCGGCCGGTCGCACGCCCTGCGGCGCGAGTTCCGCGATCAGCCGGCGCACGCCGATGCAGCCGACCTCCTCGTCGTACGAGAGCGCGAAGTGCAACGGGCGCGCGAGCGGCTTCGACAGGAACAGAGGCACGAGCGCGAGCCCGGTTGCCGAGAAGCTCTTCATGTCGGTGACGCCGCGCCCGACCACGCGATCGCCGACCGCGGTCGCGGTGAACGGGTCGGTCTCCCAGGGCTGGCCGTCCACGGGCACGACATCGGTGTGCCCGGAGAGCACGACGCCGTGCTCGCGCGTGTTGCCGTCGGCTGCGGGAAGGGTCGCGAACAGGTTCGCCTTCCGGCGGTCGTCGTCGAAGGTGAGCGACGACGCGATGCCGAACCCGGCGAGGTAGTCGCGGACCCACTCGATCAGGGCGAGGTTCGATTCGCGGCTCGTCGTGTCGAACGCGACGAGCCGGCGGATCATGTCCCAGGCCGCGAGGTCGCGCGCGTCGCGCGGAAGCGTTCCGGCGGCTTCGGGAGCGTCGAGCCTGCGGTCGGGTGCGTTCATCGCGGATGCGGGCGGCGCAGCGGCAGGAAGCAGCATAGCACCGTTGCCGGGGCGGAGGTCCCTCTGCGATGATGGCGGCATCGCGCATCGGAGACGGGTTCATGCGTCCCTCTGGATCGGTCGTCGTGGCCGCGCTCGCCGGGGCGCTCGCCTGCGGCGCGGCATTCGCGCAGTCACCGCTGCCGCTGGAAGAGATCCGGCTGCCGGGGGGGTTTTCGATCGAACTCGTCGCACGCGTGCCGAACGCACGGGCGATGGCCTTCGGAAGCGAAGGCACGCTGTTCGTCGGCAGCACCAACGGCTTCGTCCACTCGGTGTCGATGCCCGCGAGCGGGCCGGCGGTGGTCCGTGTGATCGCGCGCGGCCTGCGCGATCCGGCGGGCGTCGCCTTCCGCGATGGCGCGCTCTATGTATCCGCGGTGAGCCGGATCCTGCGCTTCGACGGCATCGAACGTCGCCTGGACGATCCTCCCGCGCCGGTCGTCGTTACCGAGCGGTTCCCCACCGACGGACATCACGGCCGCAAGTTCATCGCTTTCGGCCCCGACGGCAGGCTCTACGTGCCGGTCGGCGCGCCGTGCAACGTGTGCGACCCGGATCCGGAGCGCTATGCGAACCTCGGTCGCATGAATCCGGACGGCAGCGGCTACGAGGTCGTCGCACGCGGCGTGCGCAACACCGTGGGCTTCGACTGGCATCCGCGCACGAAGGAGTTGTGGTTCACCGACAACGGACGCGACTGGATGGGCGACGACCAGCCGCCCGATGAACTCAACCGCGCGGTGCGCGCGGGCGAGCACTTCGGCTTTCCGTTCTGCCACGGTGGCACGATTCCCGATCCGCAGTACGGGGCGCGGCGGGCGTGCAGCGAGTTCGTCGCGCCCGTGCAGAAGCTGGGACCGCACGTCGGGGCGCTCGGCATGCGCTTCTACACCGGCACGCAGTTCCCGGCCGAATACCGCGACCAGGTGTTCATCGCCGAGCAGGGATCGTGGAACCGCTCGACGAAGATCGGCTACCGGGTCACGCTCGTGCGGCTCGACGGGCAGGGCCGCGCGATCGGCTACGAGCCCTTCGCCGAGGGTTGGCTGGACGGCGGGTCGGCGTGGGGCCGCCCGGCCGACGTCGCCGTCGCGCCGGATGGATCGCTGATGGTCAGCGACGACTCCGCGGGCGCGATCTACCGGATTCGGTACGCGCGCTGAAGCGGCGCGAGATGCTGCAGAGCGCCCGCCCTGTGGGTCGGCGTTGTGGGTCGGCCTTGTGGGTCGGCCTTCAGGCCGACAGCAGGAGACAGAGGACAG
>DAOMBL010000393.1:0-3733 GCA_035427325.1 Casimicrobiaceae bacterium | reverse complement strand
GGCGGAACGTGGCGGGCGCGGGCCCGGTGTTGACGATCGTCGCGAGGAACACGGTCGGCAGCTCACCGCCGTTCCAGCGGTAGACGAAGCGCGGGTCGGGCGTGAGCGAGACGCTCACGCCGGCGGTGGCGCCGGGTGCGCCCGGTGCGGGAAGCGGCGGCAGCGGCGGCGCGATCAGGACGCCGGCGACGGGCGGGTCGCCGAGCGAGAGTTCGAGGCCCAACTTGAAGCTCTCGAGGCCTTCGAACAATCCACCGATCATGGCGGCGGCCTGGCTGTACGGCCCCTTCAGTTCGAGTTCCGCGGTGGTCCACTTGAGGTAGGTCAGGATGCCGTTGAGCGCGTTGTCCATCACCTCCTTGATCACTTCCTTGGTGGTGACGAACGACTCGCGGAATCCGGCGTCCGCCGCGATGGCGTCGAGCAGGCCCGACATGTACGCGAGCGACACCAGGGCGAGCGCGTTGATCTTGCCGACGAACTTCGCCATCGCGTTGTGGGCGCCCTGTTCGTTCAGCCGCGCGTAGTAGAGCGCGGCGTACTCGACGAGCGCGTTGTGCGTGCCGTCCTCGAACGTGCTGATCGACGCGCCGGTCGTGATGTCGGACTCGAACCAGGCGGTGAGCGGCTTCGTGCCGCCCACGTCGACCGGCGCGCGCGGCGCGAGCACCGTGCGGTTGGCGGCCAGCGCATCGCGGATGCGCGCCTTGGCGTCGTCGGAGAGCGCGAGGCCGTCGACGTCGGCGACGTTGGCGGGCGTGAGCGGAACGTACGCGCTCGGGTCGCGCTGGGCGTCGAAGAGCGTCGCCAGCGTGACGGGTGTCTCGCCGGTGATCTGTCCCAGCACGGTGCCTTCGAGCACCGATTCGGTGAGGCCGCGCGCCCGTTCGAAATGCCGCGCGTTCTCGAACGAGACGCCCGGCTGCGGGTAGGCCGAGAGCGCGTTGCGGCGGAGGTCGAGGCTCAGCGACAGCGTGCCGTCGGCGAGCACGGTCCGGGCCATCGTGACGCGCGGCGAGGCGAGCGTCGCCTTGACGAGGAACAGCGAGGCGTTGCGCTCGGTCGCGACGTCGCTCGCGCCCTGGAAGGACGTCGTGGCGAGTTCCATCAGCGCGATCGCCAGCGCGCGATTGAGCGACACGGCGCGCGCGGCCAGCGCGACGTCGTCGGGCGTCATCGACTCGGGCGCCGGGATCGCCGCGACGGCGGATGCGATCGACGACGCCTCGGCCTGCAGCGCCTGCATGCGCGTGCGGCGCGCCGCGAAGCCGTCGAGCGGTTGCGCCGAGGACGCGACCTGCACGGTCAGGAGGTCGAGCTCGGCGATCGCCGGTCCGTCCTCGGGCGTCGTCGCGAAGTCGACTGTCCCGCCGGTCCTGCGCTTCGCATAACCGATGCGGTCGAGCAGCGTGCGCTCGACCGTCGTGGGGTGCGCGGGATCGGCCGGGTCGATGAGGTCGATCGCGAGCGTCACGCCGGTGAGGAGCGTCGTGCCGAGCGGATAGTTGGTGAGTACCTCGCTGTAATCGGTCCCGCGCACGACCTCGTAGTCGCGCGGGTCGAGCGTCGCATCGCCGATCACGAGGTAAGGCGAATAGGTGTTGGTGGACGCGCTGATCGCGAGTCCGGGCGGTGTCGACCGGGTGACCAGGTGGCCGATGCTGACCGGCTTGTCGATCAGTTCCTCGGCGTCGAAGCTCCGGTCGAGCACCGTCGCGCTGCCGAGCGGAAATCCGAACACCGCGCCGGCTTGCGAGTACGTCTCGGCGACGAGGCGGAAGCGGACGCGCTGCTTCTGGCTGCCGGGGATGTCGTCGAAGGTCGCCGACGGCGACGCCGGCGCGGCGCCGATCGCGGCGTTGGCGAGCGTGGGGTCGAACGCGGTGAAGGGTGCCGCTCCGGAGGGCTTGTACTCGATCCAGGTGTGTTTGCTCGCGTACCCGATCAGCTGGAAGTCGTTGCCCGGATTGGAGAGCGCGCCCGGATTGTGGCAACCCAGCGCGCGCTGCACGCCCGGGAATGCGCGAGCGACGATCTGCTGCGCGTCGCTCGTGGCGAGTGTCGCCTGCGCGTAACGCGCTGTGTATCCCGAGGCACGCAGGAGCGCGACCCCCAGCGCTGCGCGATCGAGGGGGTTACCGGCGCGGCTCGCCAGCGTGCCGAGCGCGCCTCGCGACGACCCGCTGTAGAGTTCGACGCCGACCCGGTCGCGCAGGTAGGAGAAGATCTGCGCGGGGTCGTTGCCGAGCGAAGCCGCCAGCGCGTCGATGCGCGCATCGGCGCGCGCGGGGACGGGGGCAAGAGCCAGTGCGGCCGCCAGCGCCAGGCACGCCCATCCCCGCAGGGTCGCGCGCAGGCGCGAACCCGTCGTCTTGTCGCTCGTCGCCCCAGACAAGCGGACGGCATGGTTCTGCCAGGCACGCATCGGCGGCCCCCCCGAGAACCCGGCCCGCTGCGGAAGCGGGCGGTCTCATTCTAGCCGCGATTTCCGCCGTCGGCGTCCGCCCGGATGAACGGCCGGTGGCACCGTCCTGCGACGACCTGTCGTCGGGGGCGCGGGTCCGGGAAGGCGCGTTCCCCGCGGGGCTAAGGCCATGGCGACGTCAGGGAGATCGCGCCATCCGCCTTCGCGTGCGGGCTGGTGGCGTTCCGTCGCCGTCCGGTCCGCTCAGCGCGCGTTCCCGGGCCTCACGCGCATCGAATCGATCGCGCGTTCGGCGACGACCAGCTTCAGCACCTCGCTCGCGCCCTCATAGATGCGCAGGGCGCGGATCTCCACTCAGCGCGCGTTCCCGGGCCTCTCGCGCATCGAGTCGATCGCGCGTTCGGCGACGACCAGCTTCAGCACCTCGCTCGCGCCTTCATAGATGCGCAGGGCGCGGATCTCGCGATAGAGCCGCTCGACCGTCACGCCCTGCACGACGCCCAGTCCGCCGAAGACCTGCACCGCCGCGTCGATGACCTGCTGCGCGGCCTCGGTGGCGAAGAGCTTCGCCATCGAGGCCTCGCGCGTCACGCGCGCGCCGAGCACGTCCTTGGTCCAGGCGGCCCGGTAGATGAGCAGCGCCGACGCGTCGATCGCCATGGCCATCTCGCCCAGCCGGGACTGGGTGAGCTGCATGTCGATCAGCGTCCGGCCGAACATCCTGCGGCCGGAGGCGCGCTGGATCGCCTCGGAGAACGCGCGGCGGGCGAAGCCGAGCGCCGCGGCCCCCACCGTGGAGCGCAGGACGTCGAGCGTCGCCATCGCGATCTTGAATCCCTGCCCGGGCTCGCCGAGCAGTGCGTCGGTGCCGACGCGGCAATTGGCGAGGCGCAGCAGGCCCAACGGATGCGGGGCGATCACGTTGATGCGCTCGGAGGCATCGAGCCCGGGAGTGTCCGCGGGCACCAGGAACGCGGAGACGCCCTTCGCGTCGTTCTCGCGGCCGGTCCGTGCGAACACCACGTACTGGGTGGCGATCCCGGCGTTCGAGATCCACGCCTTGACTCCGTTGAGGACATAACCTCCCGGAACCGGCGTCGCGGTCGTCGCGATGGCTGCGGCATCCGACCCGGCGTCCGGCTCCGACAGCGCGAACGCGCCGATGCGCGTGCCGTCCGCGATCGCGGGGAGGATCGCGCGCTTCTGATCCTCGCGACCGAACAGCGAGATCGACACGCTGCCCAAGGCCTGCATCCCGAACGCGAAGTCGGCGAGCCCCGAGAAACGCGCGAGCGTCTCGCGCGCGAT
>DAOMBL010000392.1:0-3733 GCA_035427325.1 Casimicrobiaceae bacterium | reverse complement strand
AAGCCCGACCCACAGGAATGTCACGCAGCCCGTCGGGCTGAAGCCCGACCCACAGGAGCTCAGCCTGCCGGCCGCCCCTGCGTCAGGGCGCGAGGTCCATCTCGAGGTGCACGTAGTCGCCGCGGTAGGTGATCTCGGCGAGGTAGATCACGATGCCCGACGTGTCCACGCACACGCGCCGGACTTCGGCGACCGGCGTGTTGACCGGGACGCCGATCAGGCGGGCGACGTCGACGTCGGCGGCGCCGATCGCGAGCGTCTGCCATGCGCGCGCGATGCGCAGTCCCGGGATCTCGAGCAGCACCGGAATGACCGTGTGCTTCCGGAAACGCGCTGCCGCACGGCGGAACACGCGCTCGTCGAGGTAGATCGAGATCGCGCAGTACGCCTCGCCCTCGCGCGAGTGCACGCGGCGCAGGTATCGGTAGCGCGGCGCGGGCGTGCCGTCGGCGGGCAGGAGGCGCGGCATCGCCGAGGCTTCGTCGACCAGCGTGAGCTTCGGCTCGTCGTTGCGGTAGAGGTCGGCCAGCGCGGCGAGCGTGGTGCCGAGCCGCAACTTTCCGCGTTCCGGCCCGGCGCCGGTAACGAAGGTTCCGCGCCCGCGCTCGGCGCGCACGAGTCCGTCGCGCGCGAGGAGCGCGATCGCCTGCCGCGCCGTGACCCGCGCGACGCCGAATTCGTCGACGAGGGCATCGAGCGTGGGAATCTGCGTGCCCGGCGGCCACTCGCCCCGCTCGACGCGACGGCGCAGGAGGGTCGAGAGCTGGGCGTATCGGGGCACCGGGCTGTCGGCGAACAGCCGGTCGCCTTGGCGCGCGCGTTCCTTTCGCATATAGTTCCAACTATAGTCCCATTTGGCGGCGGCGTCGCGGCGCCGCACCCCCTTCCTCCCGATGCTCCGCAACGTCCTGCTCGCTGCATCGCCCTGGGCGCTGGTCATCGTGCTCTGGTACGCGGTGGCGTGGTCCGGCCTCGTGAACCCCGCACTCATCCCGACCCCGCACCAGGTCGCGGCCAAGGGCTGGGAACTCCTGACGACGCAGCGGCTTCCGGTCGACATCCTGATGTCGACGCAGCGCGTCGCGCTCGGCGTCACGTTCGGCATCGCGCTGGCCGTGCCGGTGGGGTTCGTGCTGGGCTGGTACCGGGACGTGCGGCGCTTCCTCGATCCGCTGCTCAACTTCTTCCGCGCGCTGCCCCCGATCGCGCTGATCCCGCTCGTGATCGTCTACTTCGGCATCGGCGAGCCGGCCAAGGTCGTCATCCTGTTCTATGCGTCGTTCTTCGCCGGCGTGATCGTCATGTACGAGGGGATCGCGCAGATCAGCCCGATCTACGTGCGGGTGGCCCGCACGCTCGGCGCGTCCGACGGCGAGATCTTCCGCCGCGTGATCGTGCCGCTGACCGTCCCGCACATGCTGACCGCCCTGCGCGTGGCGCTCGGCGTCGCCTGGGCGACTCTGGTCGCCTCCGAGCTGATCGCGGCCCAGCAGGGCCTGGGCGCGCTGATCCAGAACGCCTCGTCGTTCTTCCAGCTCGACATCATCTACGTCGGGATCATCTGCATCGGACTCATCGCGCTCGCGATGGACCTCACCATTCGCGCGATCACGCGCCGGCTGGTCGCGTGGCAGGAGCGCATCGCGTGAGCGCGCCGGCCGCGGGACGCCCGCGCATCACCTTCGACCGCGTGTCGGTCGAGTTCCCGTCGAAGTCCGGGCCGATGCGTGTCGTCGACGACGTGAGCTACGAGATCCGCGACCGCGAGTTCGTCTCGGTGATCGGACCGTCCGGGTGCGGCAAGACGACGATGCTCAACATGGTCGCGGGCTTCATGCAGCCGACCACAGGCCGCGTGCTGCTGGATGGCGCGCCTGTCGCCGGGCCGGGTCCCGACCGCGGGGTGATGTTCCAGGAGTACGGCGTGTTCCCGTGGCTCACGGTGCGCGAGAACATCGCGTTCGGGCTGCGACTCGCGGTCAACCGCGCCGCGGCCGTCGAGCGCGACGAGATCGTGGCGCGCTACATGCGCCTGATGGGGCTCGAGGAGTTCGCGGACGCGTGGCCGCGCATGCTATCGGGCGGCATGCGCCAGCGCCTCGCGCTCGCGCGCGCCTATGCGATCAAGCCCCAGTTCCTGCTGATGGACGAGCCGTTCGGGGCGCTGGACGCGCAGACCCGGACCGCGATGCAGGACCTGCTGCTCGGCGTGCTGGCCGCCGAGGGCAAGACCGTGATGCTGATCACCCACTCGGTCGAGGAGGCCGTCTACCTGTCGAACCGCGTCGTGGTGATGAGCGCGCGGCCGACCCGCATCCGCGAGATCGTCGAGGTGCCGTTCGGCTACCCGCGCGACGAGTCGCTGCACGAGACCCCCGCGTTCGGCGAGCTGCGCTCGCACCTGCGCGAGCTGGTGATGAAGGAGTACGCCGCGCAGGCGCGGCAAGCCGTCCGACTGTCCGACTAGGAGGAGAGCATGAGGATCGATCGTCGTGGATTCATCAAGGCCGGCGCCGCCGCCGGCGCCCTGGCGCTCGGCGCGCCCGCCATCGCCCAGTCCCGCACGAAGGTCAAGCTGGGTTACCTGCACACGCTCGCCGTCGACGGCCAGATCTGGACCGGCATCGACCGCGGCACGTTCGCGAAGCACAACGTCGAGTTCGAGCCGGTGCAGTTCACCACCGGGCTGGAACTCTTCCAGGCGATGATCGGCGGCAGCATCGAGATGCTCGCGACCGGCGCGGTGATCTCGAACTTCCCGGCGCGCGGGCAGGGGAGGATGTTCCTGGTCAACAACGTCGAGTTCGCGACCGCGCAGCTGTGGGTGCGGGAGGACATGGGCATCAAGTCCTTCGCCGACCTCAAGGGGAAGAAGATCTCGACGACGACCGGCACGACCGCGCACGTGTTCCTCGACACGGCGCTCCGCGCGAACGGCATCGGACCGGGCGACGTCGAACTCGTCAACCAGCGGATGAGCGAGGCGGTCACCTCGTTCATTTCGGGGGCGGTGCCGGCGGTCGCGCTTTGGGTCCCGTTCAACATCACCGTGAAGCAGAAGGTGCCCGGCGCGAAGATGCTGGTCGACGCGTCGAAGTTCTACCCGCAGGCGGCGATCGTCGGCGGATGGGCGACGACCGAGGCGTTCCTCGGGAAGAACCGGCAGGCCTGCGCGAACATCGTGCGCGGGTGGGCGGAGGCGAACGACTGGATCATCGCCAACCCGGACGCGGCGCTCGAGGCGCTGCAGAAGCAGCGCTACCAGCAGGTGCCGCTCGCCGACCTGAAGGAACAGTTCGGGGCGCAGAAGATGTTCACGTCCGCGCAGTGGCGGCCGATGTACGCCGACGGCACGGTCACGCGCTGGTCGCAGCAGGTCACCGACTTCTTCGTGCGCTTCGGCAACATCCAGAACCCGGTGCCCGCCTCGAAGTACTTCGACACCTCGATCTACCTCGAGACGATCAAGGGATGAGCGGCGCGCGCGAGCGCGGGGTCGCGGACGTCGACTATGTCATCGTCGGCGCCGGTTCGGCGGGCTCGGTGCTCGCCTGCCGGCTGTCGGCGGATCCGACGGTTCGCGTCCTCGTGCTCGAGGCCGGCGGGCCGGATCGCGGTTTCTGGATCCGGCTGCCGGTCGGGTACTTCCGCACCATCTACGACACGCGCTATTCGCGCCTGTTCGACACCGAGCCCTCCGAGGGCACCGCGGGCCGCAACGGCGTGTGGCCGC
>DAOMBL010000391.1:0-3734 GCA_035427325.1 Casimicrobiaceae bacterium | reverse complement strand
GTGGGCGGTCGCGTTGACCTTGTGGCCACCGGGCACGGTCGTCGTGTGCGAGAGCGTGTACGGCGGCGCCGTCACTTCGGCGCGCTGCGTGCCGTTCTGGTAGAAGCGCACCTTGGCGATCGTGCCGTCGTCGTCGGTCGCCGTCGCGGTCATCGACACCGTGCCGGGGAACGGAATCTGGGTGCCCGACACGCTCAGCGACACCTTGGGCGCGATGTTGGTCGTCTGGCCGACGGACACGTTGACGTCCGCGCTCGTCGCCGTCGTACCCAGATTGTCGGTCGCGATGGCGGAGAACTTGTATACCGCGTTCGACGGTGCGTTGTAGGTCGTCTTGAACGGGGCCGCCGTCACGTCGGCGATCTTGCCGCCGTTCGCGTAGAACGCGACCTTCGCGATGGTCCCGTCCTCGTCGGTGGCGTTCGCGGTGAGCGTGATGGCGCCCGGCGCGGGCAGCGACTCCGGCGACGCCGACAGCGTCACCTTGGGCGCGGCGTTGGCGCCGGGCCCGACCTGGACCGCCCGCGGCGGCGTCGACGACGAGGCGCCCTTGTCGTCCCAGGCCGTCGCGCTGAAGCGGTAGAGCTTCGCGGTCGTGGCGTTGTAGTCGAGCACGAACGGCGGCGAGGTGACCTCGCCGATCTTCGACCCGTTGTCGAAGAACGCCACCTTGGCGACCGTGCCGTCGTTGTCGACCGCGGCCGCGGTCAGCTTCACCTGCCCGGGCGCGGGCAGGGACTCGGGCGACACCGACAGCGAGACCACCGGGGGCTGGTTCGCCGACGGCGACGCCGCGGTCACGTTCACCGTGCCGCTCGATCCGGGCATGTCGAGGTTGTCGTATGCCACCGCCCGGAAGCCGTAGGTCCCCGGCTCGGTGATCGGATGGTTCATCGTGTGCGGCGCGACATAGGTCGTGCCGATCAGGTCGGAGCCGAGGTAGTACTCGACGCGCGCCACGGTGCCATCGGCGTCGGTCGCGGTCACGGACAGCGACACGATCGCCGGAACGGTCGGGACGCTGGCGGGCGACACCGTCAGCTTGGCGACCGGCGCCTGGTTGACCGGGGTGTTGCCGCCACTCGGGAATACCTGGTAGGCCACCCCTTCGTACATGAACGACGGGTAGGTCTTCAGCACCATGTCGCGCTCGGCGACGTTCGTGGTGAAGAAGTGCGCGCCGGTCGCGGAGTTGAAGAAGCGGTAGAGCGGCACGTTGCCTGCCCCCGCGGAAGCCGGGGCCCAGTACGCCGGCCCTTCGAACGCGAACACCGGATAGGTCGCGAGAACGAAGTTCTTCTCGGCCTCCGACTGCGTGTAGAAGTGCGTGCCGGTCCGCGTGTTGAAGAAGCGGTACACCGGCAGGTTGCCGCCCTGCGCGTTCGGGTACGCGAAGTACGCCGGCCCTTCGTAGAGGAACTGGGGATAACGCGCGAGCACGAAATCCCGCTCGGCCGTGCTGATCGTGTAGAAGTGCGTGCCGGTCTGCGAGTTGAAGAACCGGTACACCGGCGTGGGGGTCTGCGCCGCCGCCGTCCCCGCGATGGCGGCGAGCGCCAGCGCGACAACGGTGATGAACGCTCGGACCATCGCGCCCGTCGCGCGAGGTTTCGCTTGGGCCAGACGCATCGCTACGGACCTCCCCTGCCGTGGTTTCTCCCGGGGCCGCCGCGATGCGCGCCCTGCCCCTTGCGGCGGATTATTCCATCGGCATAACTTGGGAATCAAGGTCCGTTCGTCGCTTCATGGGCGACGCGAGCTCTGTGGTCGATTTTCCATGCCCATCGCATCAGGAAGTTCTTGCAACTATATGTTTTATTGAATGTTCGACCGACAGGCCGATCGCGCATTCCGGCCCCGAAATCGTGCTTCATGACACCGGGGTTGCTCGCCCCCCAAGGGACGAAGCCTGCCCGGGCCCAAGGATGGCGATGTCGGTTTGCGGCTACGTGGTGCATCCTGCGCTGGCGGCGCATGCGACATCAACATATATGACGGAGGAATGTGCCGGCCCGGCTCGGCGCTCAGCCGAGGAAGCCCAGATCCGCGGTCGGGAACGCGCCCAGGCCGGGGAACACCTGCCCGAGGTCGGCACCCGGTACCCCGAACCACCGGGCGAGCGTCGCGCCGTACTGGTCGAGGGCCGTGGTCGGAATCCACTGCCCCTCGTCGCCGGCATCGTCCGGGCCTCCTACGACGAGCGAGGGGAAGCGGCCGTAGAACGTGCCGCCCTTCACGGCCCCGCCCATCACCAACTGATGACTCCCCCACGCGTGGTCGGTCCCGTCGTTCGCGTTGACGCGAAACGTGCGGCTGAAGTCGGAGAGCGTGAAGGTCGTCACCTGCGCCGACACACCCAGGGCGTCGATCGCACGCTGGAAGGCTGCGAGCGCGGGTCCGAGTTCGTCGAGACGCCGCGCGAGTTCGCCCCGCTGGCTCGCGTGGGTGTCGTAGCCGCCCATCGCGGTGAAGAAGAGGTGGCGGCGGACGCCGAGTTCGTTGCGGCCGGCGATCAGCGTGGCCACGCGCCGCAACTGGTCGGCGAGTCCGGACCAGACGCCCTCGAACGCCATGTCCACCACCGGCAGGTCGGCGTTGATCGCGCGATTCACCGTCTCGGCGCTCTTCAGCGCGAGATCCATCGTGTCGGCCGCTTTCGCGACGATGACGTTCTCGCGGTCGACCGCGAGGAGCTGGCGCATCGCGTCGAGCCGCAGGCGGCCGATCGCCGAGTCCGCGTCGCCCGCGAGTCCGTTGCCGCCGTCGTCGGGGAGCGCGAGCGGCACCGTGGTCTCGCCGACGGTGAACAGCGCATCGCCGTCGAGCGAGATCACGCCGGGGATCGCGAGCGTCGGGTTGCCGGCGCCGGTGCGATCGGCGATCCGCCCGCCCCAGCCGGTGTTGACGAGCGCCCCCGGCACGAGCCCCTGCCACTGGAGCTGCTGGTCCGAGTGCGAGAACAGGTTGCGCGGCGCCTTGCCGCCCGCGAGGTAGCTCGCGCGCGTCAGCGGCGCGAGGAGCGGCCCGGTGTTGCAGACGACCGCGAGCTTGCTCCCGGAGAAGAGCGGCGCGAGCTGGCCGAGTTCCGGGTGGAGGCCGAAGCGCGGACCGGGCGACTTCGGCGCGATCGGCACGAGCTCGTCGCGGGAGAGGCCCATCGAGGTGCGGCCGCGCACCGCGTCGTACGCGGCGAAGTCGTCGTACGGGACGACCATGTCGTTGCTGTCGGCGCCCCCGTACAGGAAGACGCACACCAGCGCCTTGTAGTCGGACGGAGTCGCCTGCGCGTTCGCCTGCGGCAGTGCCAGGCCCGCGAGCCGCGGTACGAGCCCGGAGGCGGTGAGTCCGCCGGCCCCGAGGAGCAGGCGGCGGCGCAGCGGGTCGACGTGTCGCATGTCTCCTGTCCTAGCGGGCGACCTGGTACTGGAACGACGTGACGACGAGGAACAGGCCGGTTCGCGCGCGCTCGCGGACGTCGTCGATCCGGACGAGCGCGTCGTAGATCGTGCCCTTCATCGCGGCGGGCATCGCGCCGCCGAAGAACCGCAGGTCGAGCGCGTCGAGCAGCTTGCGTGGCTCTGCCGCGAGCGCGGTCCAGGGCGCGAGGTCGACCTTCGTTCCGATCGAGTTCGCGATCTCGTCGTCGCGGTCGATGCCGCCCTCCCACAGCATCCAGTACACGAAGTTGCTCCGCGCGAGCACGGTGTTGGTGTTGTGGATGCCCATCGACGGCG
>DAOMBL010000390.1:0-3752 GCA_035427325.1 Casimicrobiaceae bacterium | reverse complement strand
GAACACGCCGCCCGCGAGCGGGCCGATCACCGCGGAGAGCGCCCACACCGAGGACAGCCAGCCCTGCACCCGGGCCCGCTCGCGCACCGAATAGAGGTCGCCCGCGAGCGTGTTGACGGTCGCCATGATCGAACCCGCGCCCAGTCCCTGCAGCCCGCGGAACGCGATCAGCGACACCATGTCCCAGGCGAACGCGCAGGCGACCGAGCCCGCGAGGAACACGATCGTGCCCGCGATCAGCACCGCCTTGCGCCCGACGAGATCGGCGAGCTTGCCGTAGATCGGGATCGTGACCGTCTGCGCGAGCAGGTAGATCGAGAACACCCAGGTGAACAGCGCGAAGCCGCCGAGGTCGCCGACGACCTGCGGGATCGCGGTCGAGACGATCGTGATGTCCATCGCCGCGAGCATCATCGCGAGCATCAGCGCCGCGAGGATCCAGCGTCGGTCGCGGAGAGCGGGGGCGGTGTTCATCGCGGGCGAGGGCAGACACGCTCGACGTCCGCGCGAAGAACCGGCACGCGATCGGGCGGAGCGCTCGCCGACCCGGGGACTCTGCACCGGAACCGGAAATCGAGAGGAAGGCCAGCGGTCACCTGATTATCCACCCGCTGCCCTCTCGACACCGGGCCGCGCGGCGCGCCGGGTGCCGGCGGATTGAACTCGCCCGCGGATCATCGTGTTCGTGGTCGACCGAGTGTCCTGCGAAGTCGCCGGCGATCTCATCGAGTCCTTCGTCTCGGCGCTCGACGTCGCCCGGTTCGAGTTCCACACCAGCATGGAAGCTGCGCCCGAGGGCGACGGCCCGGACGCGCGATCCACGTCGCCGTGGCTGCCGCGGCGATGAACGTTCCGGCCGCGGACCGTGGCGTTCGCGCGCGAACCGCGGTGCGGGCGGGTTCGTGCGCCGACTCAGTAGCCCTGCACCCGGTCGACGACGTGCTCGAGCGGCTCGCCGCGGCGCGCGCGCTCGAGGTTCGCGAGGATCTGCGCCGCGACGACTTCCGGCCGCGGCGCGGCGGCGATGTGGGGCGTGATGAGGATGCGAGGCTCGTCCCACAAGGGGCTGTCGACGGGCAGCGGCTCGGTCCCGAACACGTCGAGGGCGGCCCCGGCGAGGCGGCCGGCGCGGATCGCGTCGAGGAGCGCGCCCTCGTCGAGAACCTGACCGCGCGACACGTTCACGACGAAGGCACCGGGAGGCAGCGCCGAGAGCGCATCGGCGTCGAGGAGCCCGCGCGTGTCGGCCGTGAGCGGAAGCAGGCACGCGAGCACACGCGTCCCCTCGAGGAACGCGGCCAGTTCGCGGCTGCCGGAGTACCGTGCGACGGGGTCGCCGCGGCGCGGCGTGCGCGTCCACGCGCGCACCGGGTAGCCCATGCCCGTGAGCGTGGCCGCCACGGCCTGCCCGATGGCGCCGTAGCCCAGGAGGCCGACGGTCCAGCGTTCCTCGGGCTCCGCGGCGATGCGCTTCCACACGTGCGTGCGCTGATGCGCCTCGTGGCGCGGGAGTTCCCGGTGCCAGCGCAGCACGGTCATGGCGACGTACTGCGCCATGCGTGCGCCCTGCATCGGGTCGACCGCGCGCGTGACGGGCACGAGCGCCGGCAATTCTGCGTCGGCGAGGAGCCGGTCGACGCCCGCGCCCGCCGCCGCGACGAAGCGCAGGCGGGGCAGGCGTGCGGCGAGCCCGGCCGGCAGGTCGAACGCGACCAGGACTTCGATCTCGCCGGGTGCCGCGTGGCCGGGATCGTCGACGACGGCCTCGTGCGGCGCGAGGCGGCGAAGCGCGTCGCGCTGCGCAACGAGGAACGTCGAGGTGGGCAGGACGAGGATGGCCATCGGTACGGACGGGGGTGCGGCAGCGATGCGAGAAGCGTACTTCATCGCGCGCGCGGGGCGATCTGCGACAATGACCGCTATCGGTCCGCCGTCACGCCCCAAGGCGTCCTTCCGCCGGCATTGGGCAGCACCGGTCGCCGACGGCGAAGGGCCGTCGAAGCGGGCATCACGCGTTTCCCATCCACCGCGGAGTTCGCCATGATCTCAACCTCTTCCCGGCGCGGCGTGCTGCGCGCCCTGGCCACGCTGGCGCTCGCCGGTGTCGTTCCCATCGCCTCCGCGCAGGACGCCTGGCCGAACCGACCGGTGCACCTGGTCGTTCCGTATCCGCCGGCGGCACTGACCGACCTGCTCGGGCGCGCCATCGCCGAGCGCCTGTCGGCGGGACTCAGGCAGCCGGTCATCGTCGAGAACAAGCCCGGGGCCGGTACGCTGGTGGGCGCCGAACTCGTCGCCAAGTCGCCGCCCGACGGTTACACGCTGCTCCTCGCCACGAGCACCACGCTCGGCATCAGCCCGGCGCTCTACCGCAGTTCGCCGATCGATCCGGTGCGCGACTTCATGCCGATCGCGCAGATGGGCTCGGTCAACTTCTTCCTGATCGCGAATCCGTCGTTCCCCGCGAAGAACGTGCGCGAGATGATCGACGTCATCCGGGCCCATCCGGGCAAGTTCAACTACGCGTCGGTCGGCAGCGGCAGCCCGCACCACCTGTTCATGGAGACGCTCAAGAAGGAACTCGGCCTCGACATCCAGCACGTCGCGTACAAGGGCACGCCGGCCGCGCTCACCGACCTCCTGGCGGGCAACGTCCAGGTGATGTTCTGCGACGCGACGGTGGCCATCCCCAACATCAAGGCCGGCAAGGTCGTCGCGCTGGGAACCTCGGCGGCGAAGCCGACCGAACTCGTCCCGGACGTGCAGCCGATCGCCGCCACCGTGCCCGGCTTCGACTGGCAGGCGTGGCAGGGCGTCGTGGCCCCCGCCGGCGTGCCGAAGGACGTCGTGGCCCGGCTCGCGCAGGAATTCGCGCGGATCCAGTCGGACGCCGGATTCCGCGCACAGCTCGTCAAGTTCGGGATGGAGCCCTACGCGCCGCACTCGCCCGAGCAGTTCGCCGCCATCGTGAAGGCGGAGCAGCCGCGCTGGCAGAAGGCCGTGCGCGATTCCGGCGCCAAGGTCGATTGAGAGGAGGGCGCAACGTGGCGAGCCCGGTCATCGATGTCCACACCCACTGCCTCACCGAGGACTGGTTCCGCCTGCTGCAGGAGCACGGCGGGCCGCGCTACACCGTCAAGGCGGTGACCGGCGGGCTGCGCGCCATCCACCTCGACGGCGCGCCGTTCATGACGCCGGTGCCGGCGATGTTCGACTACGCCGTCCGCCTGCGCGCGATGGACGAGTGCGGCGTGGACATCTGCGTGGTGTCGCTCTCCTGTCCCAACGTCTACTGGGGCGGGCCGGAGGTGAGCAGCCAGGCCGCGCGCCTCATGAACGACGACATGGCCGTGGCGCAGCGCGCCCACCCGGACGGCCTGCGCTACTTCGCGTCGTTGCCCTGGCAGTACGGCGACCGTGCGCTCGCCGAGCTGGAGCGCGCCTGCGCCAACGGCGCGAGCGGCGTGATGGTGCTCGCGAACATCGGCGGCCGGTCGCTCACCGATCCGGCGTTCGAGCCCATCTGGTCGGCCATCGACGCGCGCGGCCTGCCGGTGCTCGTCCACCCGACGGCCCCACCCGGGGTCGCCGAACTCGACATGGCCCGCTTCCAGCTCACCGCGTCGATCGGCTTCACCTTCGACACCTCGCTCGCGGTCGCGCGCATGATCTACGACGGGTTCTTCGAACGGTATCGGCGCCTGAAGCTCATCGCCTCGCACGGCTGCGGCGCGCTGCCTTACCTCATCCAC